>JASFPT010000024.1:0-24508 GCA_050115795.1 Desulfobacterales bacterium | reverse complement strand
CGGCACGTGCTGCCCAACACCCTGACCTCGGTGCTGGTCATCTCCACCATCCAGGTGGCCAATGCCGTGATGAGCGAAGCGGCCCTGTCCTTTCTGGGCCTGGGGATGCCGGTGACCAAACCGTCGCTGGGCTCGCTGATCCGCTCCGGCTTCGAGTACATCTTCAGCGGAAGCTGGTGGATCACCTTTTTCCCCGGCATCCTGCTGGTCGTTTTCGTGCTGGTGATCAACCTGCTCGGCGACTGGCTGAGGGACGTGCTCAACCCCAAGCTTTACAAGGGGTAGCAGGCGCTTTGCGCCTGCCGAGCTGTTAAGCTGTTAAGCTATTAAGCGAATAAGCTGCTGATCTGTTGCGCGGATAAGCCGCTGGGTAATGAATGGGAAAGGAACCAGCGGATGTTTTTTTGCTCAACAACTCAACAGCTTAACAGCTAAGCAGCTCAGCCGGGCCGCCGGGAAGCTGATAGATCCGAAAAGTAGGCAGTAGGAAGTAAGCAGTAAGCAGACATCAAGGGCAACAGTCGTTTTCTTCCTACTGCTTACTGCCTACTTGCACCTAAAAAGCCACCCGGCTTCGAAGGCGCAGTAAATGTAGAACCGATAACGGACAACCATTAACACCCCATGCCGCACTTACTGGAAGTCAAAGACCTTGAAGTGAAATTCGCGCTGCGGATCGGGGAGCTGACCGCCATCGACGGGGTGAGTTTTTCCCTGGAGCGGGGCCAGCGCCTCGGCCTGGTGGGGGAGAGCGGGGCGGGAAAGTCGGTCACCGGCTTTGCCGTGATCAAGCTCATCAGCAAGCCCGGCTTTATCTCCGCCGGCAAGATCCTGTTCGAGGGCACCGACCTGGCCGGCCTTTCGCAAGAGGAGATGCGGGACATCCGCGGCAACCGGATCAGCATGATCTTCCAGGATCCGATGATGACCCTCAACCCGGTGCTGACCATCGGCACCCAGATGGTGGAAACGCTTCATGCCCACCGGCGCATCGGCAAAAAGCAGGCCGAGGCGATCGCCCTGGAGAAGCTGAAAAAGGTCCAGATCCCCTCGCCGGAAAAGCGGCTTCACCAGTATCCCCACGAGCTTTCCGGGGGGATGCGCCAGCGGATCGTGATCGCCATCGCCCTGCTCACCGATCCGGCCCTGATCATCGCAGACGAGCCGACCACCGCCCTGGACGTCACCATCCAGGCCGAGATCATGGATCTGCTCCTGGAATTGTGCCGCGCCGAGGGGATGGGGTTGATCCTGATCACCCACGACCTGGCCGTCGTTTCCCAGGTGACCGAGAAGATCGCCGTCATGTATGCCGGGAAAATCGTGGAGACCGGACCCACCGGGGAGATCACCCGGGACCCGAAACACCCCTACACCCAGGGCCTGATCAAGGCCCTGCCCGGAAGCCTTCAGCCCCGCAGCCGGCTCAACCAGATTCCGGGCATGATGCCGACGCTCATGAGCATCCCGGCCGGATGCGCTTTTCATCCCCGGTGCGGGCTGAAGGAGCCGATCTGCTCCGAGATCGAGCCGCCGCTTCTGCCGATCCGGGGGCCGGGGCGAAACGTGGCCTGTCACGTCGTGAACCGGATCGAAGGAAGGGGACTGAGAAGCTGATCGAACAGATCGGGGGAGAATGGCGGGGTATAATCCTTATTCGAATGTTCCAATGACAATAACGAATCGGCCGTCTTGATTGCTACGGTGGTATTTCAAAGTGACGCCAAGCGGTATCGTTTCGATATTTGTGCTTCGGATTTCGGATTTATCTTCTGAAAAAGCGAGACTGAGGTTTTGCCGCGGGCGCTTGTTTTGAAAAAGACCAAACCGATGACCGATACAAATAACAGTCTGCTCACCCTGAAAAACGTGGTGAAGCATTTCGACATCTCCGGCGGTCTGCTCGACCGGCTGCGGCTGGAAAACGGGCGGCCCGTGTTGACGAAGACCACCGTCAAGGCGGTCAACGACGTGAGCTTTGCCATCGCTTCCGGAGAGACCTTCAGCGTGGTGGGAGAAAGCGGCTGCGGAAAATCGACCCTGGCCCGAACCGTGATGGGGCTCTATCCCCCCACCAGCGGGCAAATCCTGTACCGGGGTGAGCGGATCGATCACCTGTCGGCCCACGGGATGCTCCCGTTTCGCGCCCGGATGCAGATGATTTTCCAGGACCCTTACGCCTCCTTGAACCCCCGCAAGACCGTCCGTCAGACCCTGGAAGAGCCGGTCGTCTTCCACAACCCGTCGATCTCCGGCGAAGAGGTCGAAGAGCGGGTCGCCGCCGTGATGGGACAGGTCGGGGTCGACCCCCAATGGGCCGGCCGCTACCCGCACGAGTTTTCCGGGGGGCAGCGCCAGCGGATCAGCATCGCACGGGCGCTGATGGTCAACCCGGAATTCATCGTGGCAGACGAGCCGGTATCGGCCCTGGACGTCTCCATCCAGGCCCAGATTCTCAATCTGCTCATGGAAGCCCAGGAAAAATTCGGGCTCACCTACATGTTCATCACCCACGACCTGTCGGTGGTCCAGCACATCAGCACCCGGGTGGCCGTGATGTACCTGGGTACGCTCTGCGAGGTGGCCGCCGCCGCTGAATTGTTCGCCGCCCCCCGACACCCTTACACCCAGGCGCTTTTGAGCGCCATCCCGAAGCTGGGCGCCGCCAAAAAAGGTCACATCCGGCTCAAGGGGGAAGTGCCGACCCCGATCCGGCTTCCTTCCGGCTGCGTCTTCCACCGCCGCTGCGTCCACACCGACGCACGTTGCCGGGAAGAGGTCCCGAAGCTGCGGCTTCTTTCCTCCGGCACATGGGTCGCCTGTCACGCGGTGGAGGAGGGAAGAATCTGATGCGCTGCGCGTCTCAGATCAGCTGATGAGCTCGTAAGCTGTTAAGCTGATGAGCGAGAAAATCCGGGTCTACAGCCGCAAGGATTGAGGAACAGGGCGAATGCCCGATGTCGGAGGGGCACGGATCAAAAAAATAGGCAGTCGGCAGACGACCAGGTGAATCAGCCGGTTTTTGCCTTCTGCCGATCTCGACGGTTTATGCACTGGCTCAACAGCTTATCGGCTTAACAGCTCAATAGCTTACCGGCTCAGCAGCAGCGCCTCAGGCGTCTTCCCCCCACGCCTTTTTGCTTCTCTCGATCTTCTTTTTTACCGTCTGCCAGGTTTCGGTCATCAGAAAAGAGTCTTCGAAGCGGTCGAGCATCGCCTGGAAAAGGGAAAGCGGCATGGCAAAGGAAAGCTCGTCGGCCTTGTAGAATTTTCGGGCCGACGGATCCCAGCCGCCGATCACCGCGCGGATTTTCCCTTCGGAGATGAACTTCAGGGGCCAGGCGCCGAGCCCCCCGCAGGCCGCGGACCAGGGTGAGGCGACCACTTCCGGGTCGTTGGTGACAAAGGCGGCCAGCTGGTGAAGGCCGGCCATCGATTCGGGACGGGCGAAAAAGGCGACCACTTCGGGGACCTCGCCGGTCGTGAACAGGTCCAGCGGTTTGATCACGCAGTATTTGGCCGGCGCCGGCCGGGGATCGATCTCGGCAAATATCCGGCGAAGCTCGTCGGGCGACTCGCAGTAGTGCTCGCCGGGAAGCCGGTCCGGAATCCCGGAAGAGACGTAGTGGATGATCGTCTCGGTCTGGGGCTTTAAAAATCCGAGCCAGAAAGCCGCCCCCGGGCAGCCGAACCGTTCGGCGCTGATGTAGGCGGCGGTGTGCTTCTTCCGGGCCAGCCAGGTCTTTTGCAGGAAGCAGGAGAAGCTGGAAAAGACCTGTTGCCAATCGATTTGGTTTTCCTTCTCCCGATCCCGGGTGGGCAGCTCCCCCGGCGGCGGGGAAAAGCCCTCCGCCGGCTCGGTGTCGGTGTAAAACAGCCCCATCGGCGCCTCGAAAAGCCCAAGGGTTTTCAGGAAAAGTTCCAGCTTGCCGATATTCATCAGATTTTCCCCCTTTTTTATGCCATCTCATGACCGATGCCTGGATCATAACCCGGGAAAAGAGGCGGGGTCAATTTTCTTCCCGTTTCGCTTCGGTGCGTCGAAAACGCTATTGCTCCGGGGCGGTGGAAATCTTCTGAACCAGCAGCAGTGAAACCGCGGCCATGCATGCGCCGGCCAGAAAGGGGATGCGGTAGTCGACCATCCAGAGCAGCCCGCCGACGGCGGGAAGGACCACGGCGGCGATGTGGTTGATGGTAAAGCCCACGGCCATGCTCGGGGCGATGTCGGCCGGGTCTCCCACCTTCTGGAAATAGGTCTGGATCGCCATCGAGAAGTTGAAAAAGATGTGGTCCAGCACGTAGAGCAACGCCACGACCCACCGGGAGTGGACCGTGGCATAGGAGAGAAATACAACGATCAGCCCCGCGTATTCCAGGGAAAGAACCTTTCGCTCGCCGAAGCGGATGATCGCCTTTCCGATCAGGGGGCTCAAAAAGTAGTTCACCGCGTTGTTGAAGACGAACAGGACCGTCACCTCCTGCACCGTGTATTGGAATTTTTTCACGAGCAGGAAAACGGCAAACGCGATGAAGATCTGGCGCCGGGCGCCGGCCATGAAAGTCAGAAAATAAAAGAGCCAGTACCGGGCGCGGAACACCATCTGCTTTCGCTGGGGGGTCAGGTCCCGGCGGGTCGGGTTCTGCGACAGGCCCCAAATAGCGGCCGCGCAAATCAAGATACCAACCGACAGGTACATGGAGGTGTAGCTCAGGACCGTCGAAAGGCCCAGTATCATAAGGCCCACGACGATGTTGGTGGCCGCCGCGATGCTGCGCTGCTTGCCGAAGACCCAGGGCGCTTGGTGCTTTTCGAAATACTGGAGGGTGAGGGACTGGTTGGTGGTCTCGTAGTAGTGGAATCCGAAGCTGCTCACCAGGGTGGTCATGCAGAGCCCGAAAAAGGTCGGAAACAGGCCGGTGGCGCCCACCCCGACCCCCAGGGCCAGGATCGAAAACGCAGAGAGCCGGTGCTCGCGCACCACCAGCATCACGTAGACCGCCAGCAGGGCGAGAAACCCCGGGATCTCCCGCACCGACTGGATCACCCCCACGTGCTTTCCCCCAAGCCCGGCCACCTCCACGGCGAAGTTGTTGAACAATGTCTGCCACGCCTGGAGTCCCACCGCCGAGGCGATGGTCATCAGGATCAAAAAGCGGTACATGGGGGTGGCGGTGACGGCACGCATCGGTACGCTAAATTCTATGTTTCGAGGGTTTTGGTCATTTGACACTGTTTCGAATTTCGGATTTCGTGCTTCGGATTTGTGGTTGCAAGCGGCACCGACTGCATCATCTCGGGCCAATACACAAAAAAGGCCCGGCTTCATTCGAAGCCGGGCCTTTTTCACAAAAGAAAACGGGATCATTCAACGGTGGGTCGGGGCAGCACGCCGGCGCGCTCGGCGATTTCGGGCACCTTGTGCTCCCACTCGATGGCCATCAGGTGAACACCGGCCACCCCCTTCATCTCCTTGAACTCCTCGATCTGTTCGCAGGCGATCTTGATCCCCTCTTCGGCCACCTTGCCCTTGCCGGCGCCCTGGAGCCGCTCGATGATCTCGTCGGGCACATCCATGCCGGGAACCTTGTTTTTCATGTACTTGGCCATACCGACGCTCTTCATCGGCGTCACACCGGCCAGGATGTAGCATTTTTCCGTCAGCCCCATGTCGTTGGCCTGCTGGATGAACTCCCGGAATCGGGCCATGTTGTAGATGCACTGGGTCTGGATGAAGTCGCACCCGGCCTCGATCTTTTTGGCCAGCCGGTGAACCCGCCACTCGTAGGGCACGGCAAAGGGGTTGGAGGCCGCCCCGATGAAGATCTTCGGGGGATGCTCGATTTCGGCCCCGCCCAGGAATTTGCCATCGTCTCTCATCTGTTTGACCATGGCGATGAGCTGCATGGAGTCGATGTCAAAGACCCCCTTGGCGTCCGGGTGGTCGCCGAACTTGGCGTGGTCCCCGGAAAGGCAGAGCATGTTGCGGATGCCGTGGGTGTAAGCCCCGAGAATATCGGCCTGCATGGCCAGGCGGTTCCGGTCCCGGCAGACCATCTGAAAGTTGGGCTCCAGCCCGTTTTGAACCAAAAGCAGACTGGCCGCCCAGGAGGCCATCCGGACCACGGCGGTCTGGTTGTCGGTGATGTTGACTGCGTCCACGCTTCCCTTCAGGTGCTTCGCCTTTTCGAGCACCTCTTCGGCGCCGGTGCCCCTCGGAGGCCCCAACTCGCCGGTAAAGGCAAAATGCCCGGCCTTGAGAACTTTTTCCAGGTTGCTTCCGGATTTGAAACCGTTGTCCGTGCTCATATTTGACCCCTCGATGCGTAAGAGAGTGAATCGCCAGTTCCCGCCGCCTCGAGGCGGCTACTTCGCTTCTTCCTTGTCCGGCTTCTGGTAGCCGGGCTGGACCAACGTGCGGGGCATGGTGTCCCGCCAGCCGATGGCCTCGTAAATCTTCTGGATGTTGGCCACCCGGCCCTGCTTGGTGAGTCGTTCGTGGATCAGGTACCATGCGCAGGGCTGCTCGGGATCGATCTCACAGCTTCCCTGGTTGGTTCCGCCGCAGGGGCCGTTGTAAAGGCCCTTGGCGCACATGGTAACCGGGCAGATGCCGCCGGTCCATCCCAGCACGCACTGCTGACAAGAGCGGCACCGCTCCTCGTACCAGCCCACCGCCTGGTTGACGGCCAGACCTGCCGTGTCCACCGCCGGATATACCGGCATGTCGGAGAAGCGCTCGGCCAGAAACTGGATCCCCACCCCGCAGGCCATGGAGATCATGGCATCGTAATCCTTGGCCCTGTTGTCGAGTTCGGCCAGATACTCCCGGTCGCACTGACGCTCCAGGGTCACCGTGTCGACTTCGACCGGATTGTCGGCCAGCTTTCGGGCCATCTCCAGTTCGGTGGTCAAAATGGCGGCTTCCTTTTCGCCGCCGGCAAGGCAGACCGCGACGCAAGTGCCACAGCCCACCACCAGCACCTTCTTGTGGTCCGCGAGCATCTCCATGATTTCGCCGAAGGGCTTTCTTTTCGCTACGATCATATTCTCTCCTCCCGAACCGATCGGTTCGACGGTTGCTCCTTTTCAGTCCAAGGCTACATTTCCGACTCGGGATGAAAGACGTCCACGTCCTTGAGGTCGTCTCCCAGGTAGGCCCGCTCGTTCGGTCCGAGGATCCCCAGCGACAGGCACAGCAGGGTCCACAGATGGACCGTTTGCCAGGCGTGGTCGTTGATATCGCTCAGGTCGTGGATCTGGGCATGGCAGTTGTGGCACGGGGTGATGCAGTAACCGGCCTTCGTGTCGAGGATCTGGTCGGCCTTGAGCTTGCCGTAGGCCCTTCGCTGATCGGGATAGCCGCTCTGGAGAAAGCCGCCCCCGCCGCCACAGCAGTAGTTGTTGGAGCGGTTGGGGTACATTTCGATGAAATTCTCCTCGCCCACCACCGCCTTGACCACGAAGCGAAGGTCTTCTGCCACCGGGTCGCCGAAGCTCTTTCGAACCAGCTGGCACGGATCCTGGACCGTGAACTTGATCTTCCGGTCCTTGTTCCAGTCGCTGCTGGGCTTCAGTTTTCCCTCGCGGATCCACTGGGCATAGTATTGAATGATGCTTCGGATCTCGAAGTTGTAGTCGATCTTGAACTTCTGCAGTCCGGCCCGGACTGCGAACAGTTCGTGCCCTCATTCGGTGTTGAGCCAGACCTTGCAGCCCAGGTCCTCCACCGCCTTTTTCTTGACCTCCACGATGTGCTTCCAGTTTTCGTCGTCGGCCATGAACATGCAATAGTTTTCGGCCGCCCATCCCTTGGTGCCGTAGGTCCAGTCCGCCCCGGCCAGGTGAAGGATCTTCCAAAGCGGCACCATTTCGTCTGGCTCGGTGACCGGTTCTCTGGAATTCTGGTTCAAGAAGAACTCGGCCCCCTTCTTGTTGACCGGCGCCTCCATCTCGGCAAACTCGGGCTGTGCCTCCCGGTATTCTTCCAGCACGTCTTCGACGACGAACTGGAAGTCCTCCTCGGTGGCGCCCATGGCCGAACAGGTGTCGTTTCGCAGGGCCATGTCGCAGGAGCCGACGATCCCCTTGGGCCGCTGATCACGAGGCCACTGCTGCCGGGTGTAGAAGACCAGCTGCGGGATGTTGATCTTCATCGGGCACACGTAGATGCACCGCTGGCACATGGAGCACCACCACACCCACGGTGTCTTGGTCACCTCCTCGTCCATGCCCAGGGCATCCATACGGATGAACTTTCTCGGGTCCTTCCCCTCCAGGCCCGTGGCCGGGCAGCCCGACGAGCACGCACCGCAGGTCAGGCACAGGTTCAGATTCCCCCCTTCCGGGAGGAGCTCCTTGACCTTGTCGATGAAGGTGCTCTTTTTCTTTCCGCCTAGTTTGATCGCTTCATCAGCCATAAGTTGCTCCTTACCGTATTTATGGATTCCCTTTTTTCTTCAATGGGTTCGGTCCGAGCTCGCGGATGTGATCGGTCATCTCCCGGGCGTACTGGGCAAATGTGGGGCCCTCGCCGGAAGAAAGATTATACATCCTAACCCGGTCGCCCTCAATACCGATCTCGTTGAGCAGGCTCTGCACGTGCATGACCCGCTCCCTGGCCCGGTAGTTTCCCTCGTTATAATGGCAGGTGCCTTCCAGGCAGCCGACCACGTAGACCCCGTCGGCGCCCTTGTTGATGGCTCTCAGCAGGTGCAGCACGTCGACCTTGCCCGAGCAGGGGACGAGGATGATCTTGACGTTGGAGGGGTAGTCGAGTCGCATCGAACCTGCCAGGTCCGCGGCCGAGTACCCTCAGTAGTTGCAGCAAAATGCAATGATCGTCGGTTCAAAATCCGCCATTAGAATCCTCCTGCCAGCAGCGCGTCAATTTTGCATGTGATCTGTTCATCTTCGTAGAACTGGAGTTGAATCGCCTGTCGCGGGCAGACGCCGGCGCAGACCCCGCAGCCGTGGCACAGCGCCTCGTCGATTTCGATCTCGCCCTTTTCGACGTTGAAGGTGGGGACATCAAAGGGACAGGACCGGACACAGGTGAGGCATTTCACACAGTTGTCCACGTCCACCTGGGCCTTGATGGCCGACAGCTGGATGGCATCCTTGGACAGGAACGTCACCGCCCGGCTGGCCGCCCCCTTGGCCTGGGCGATGGTCTCGGAGATCAGCTTCGGGCCGTGGGCGGTGCCGCACAGGAACACCCCTTCGCTTCCCATGTCCACCGGCCGCAGCTTGACGTGGGCCTCGATGAAGAATCCCTCCGGATTGCGGTTCAGCTTCATGATGTTGCTCACAGAGGCGGTATCGGCGGCGGTCACCCCGGCGCTGAGGGCCAGCAGGTCGGCGCCGATCTCGATGTCGCGCTGAAGGACATGGTCCTTGACGGTCACTTTCAGCCCGTCTCCATTGGAGGAGACCCGGGGCAGGTGTTCGCGATCGAAGCGGATGAAGATGACCCCCTGGTTGCGGGCCTCGGTGTAGTAGTCTTCCAGAAGACCGTAGGTCCGCATGTCGCGATACAGGACGAATACCTGGCTCTGGGGGTTGTGCTTTTTGACGGCCAGGGCATTTTTCACCGCGGACTGGCAGCAGATCCGGGAGCAGTTCGGATTTTCCTCGTTTCGGGACCCGACGCACTGGATCATCACCACGGTGTCGAGCCCCTTTGCGCCGTCTTTCTCCAGCCGGTCGGCTAGTTCCACCTGGGTAACCACCCGGTCGTCTTCTCCGTAGAGAAACTCCTTGGGCCGGTATTCGCTGGCGCCGGTGGCCACCAGGATGACACCGTGATCGATGCTCCGGCCTTCGCTTTGCCCGTCGATCTTGACATCGGTGACGAAGTTGCCCTGGAAGCCTTCAAACCCGACCACCTCGGCGCCGGTGAGCACCTCGATCTTGGCGTCTTTCTGCACCTGGTCGATGAGCTCCTTCAGGTATGCCTGGATGTCGGCCCCCTCGATCGTGTGGTGCAGCCGCCGGGCAAAACCGCCCAGCTCGGCTTCCTTTTCCACCAGCACCGATTCGAACCCCTGCCTGGACAGGTCCAGTGCGGCGTTCATGCCGGCAATGCCCCCGCCCAGCACCAGCGCCCGCTTGTTGACCGGGATGACCCGTTCGTGGAGCGGATGAAGGGTCCGGGCGCGGGCCACGGCCATGCGCACCAGTTCTTTGGCCTTGTTGGTGGCCAGCTCCGGGTTGTTGGCGTGAACCCAGGAGTCCTGATTTCGAATGTTGGCCATCTCGAACAGGTACTTGTTCAGACCGCAGGCCTCCAGGGTCTCCATGAACATGGGGGCGTGGGTCTTGGGCGAACACGACGCCACGACCACCCGGTTCAGCTTTTCCTCCTGGATCTTTTCCTTGATCTTTTCCTGGGTGTCCTGGCTGCAGGTGAACAAATTGTTGTCGGTGAAGACGACTCCCGGCAGGCCGCCCGCGTACTCCTGCACGGTCGGCACGTCCACCACCCCGGCGATGTTGATGCCGCAGTTGCAGACGAACACGCCGATCCGGGGCTCCTGGCCTTCGATGTCGATTTCCTCGGGGACCCGCACCGTCTGGGTGTCCTTGCCCCGCGCCTCGGCCACGTCGCAGCCCGCGGCGCTGGCCGCGGCGCTGGCCTCGGTCACCGAGGCCGGAATGTCCTTGGGGCCCTGCAGGATGCCGCAGGTGTAGACGCCCGGCCGGGAGGTGGCCACCGGCGCGAACGGATCGGTCTTGAGAAAGTTGTAGTGGTTCATCTCGATGCCGAGCCGGTCGGCCAGCTGTCGGGTTCCCTCGCCGGCCTGGAGACCCACCGACAGGACCACCATGTCGAAGGTCTCGTCGACCATGTTGCCGGCTTCGTCGGCAAACCGCAGCGTCAGGTCCCGGGTCTCCGGGTCGTCCCAGATCGAGTGCACCCGTGCCTTGACGAACCGGATGCCCTCTTTGTCCCGGGCCCGGTCGTAATACTTCTCGTAGTCTTTTCCAAAAGTGCGGATGTCCATGTAGAAGATCGCCGCATCCAGGTCCTGCGCGGAGTGCTCCTTGGCGATCATGGCATCTTTGATGGCGTACATGCAGCAGACCGACGAGCAGTAGCCGTTGCCGCAGCGGTTGGTGTCCCGGGACCCCACGCACTGGAGCCAGGCGATCTTCTTGGGTTCCTTCTCGTCCGAGGGCCGCGCCAGGTGGCCCATGGTCGGGCCCGAGGCCGACAGGATCCGCTCGAACTCGAGGCTGGTCATCACGTTCGGGTTCTTGCCGTAGTGATAGAACTGGGCCAGGTCGGCCGGATCGTAGAGCTCGGTGCCGGCCGACAGGATCACCGAGCCGACGGTGATCTCCTTGTCTTCGGGCTGCTGGGTGTGGTCGATGGCTTCGGCCAGGCACGCTTTGACGCACTGGTAGCACTCCGAGCAGATGCCGCAGCGCAGGCAGCGGTCGGCCTCGGTCTTGGCCTCGGCCTCGTTGTAGCCGAAGGAGACCTCCAGAAAGTTGCACTCCCGGGCCTCCGGGTCCAGGCACCTGACCTTCGTCCGGGGCTTGACGGCCTCCATGCTGATGTCGGGCTTTTCAAATTCCCAGAGCTTTTCCCGGCCTTCTTTCAGGTCGAGACCGTTGATGTAGCGGTGGATGCTTTCGGCCGCCTCCTTGCCGCAGGCCACCGCATCGACCACCGACTTGGGGCCGTAATACGCGTCGCCGCCGGCAAACACCCACTCCACCGAGGTCTGCAGCGTCACCGGGTCGGCCTTGAGCCCGCCCGGCGGGGTGGTTTCGATCCCCTGCTCGCGGATGCCGTCTAAAACCGTGCTCTGGCCGATGGAGACGATCACCGTGTCGCCGAAAAAGGGCTGGCAGGCATTGTCGTCGTACCGGGGCGAAAACCGCCCGTTTTCGTCGAAGACCGCCGTGCAGGTCTTGAACTCGATTCCGGAAACCTTGCTGCTCTTGTCGATGAAGAAGCTCTTGGGGCCGAAGCTGTTGACGATCTGGATGTCGCCTTCCAGGGCCTCTTCGATCTCGTGCTCCCAGGCGGGCATCTCTTCGCGCTTTTCCAGGCAGATGAGGGTGACGTTTTTGGCCCCTTTTCGCTTGGCCGTAAGGGCAACGTCGATGGCCACGTTGCCGCCGCCCACCACCAGGACGTCTTCGCCGATGGAGACCTCTTTTCCCAGGGCCACGTCCCGCAGAAAGTCGACGCCCTGCAGCACGCCTTCGGCGTCTTCGTTTTCCACGCCGAGTCTGCGGCCCCCGTGAAGGCCGATGGCGACAAACACCGAGGCAAACCCGTCCTTTTTCAAACTCTCCAGGGTGATGTCGGAACCGAAGGCGACCCCGGTCTTGATCGCAACGCCCATCTTTTCAATGACGCCGATTTCGGTGTCGAGGATGTTTCGCGGAAGGCGGTACTCGGGGATGCCGAAACGCATCATGCCGCCGGCCTTGGGCTGCTTTTCAAAGATGGTGACCTGATATCCGGAAAGGGCCAGATAGTAGGCCGCGGTCAGGCCGGCCGGTCCGGAGCCGATGATGGCGACCTTTTCGTCGCGCTTTTCCTTGACCTCGGGGACGTAGGGCTCGCCCTGGGCCTGCTCCCAGTCGGCCAGGTAGCGGTGAAGCTCGCGGATGGCCAGCGGCTCGTCCACATCGCCCCGGGTGCAGACCTGCTCGCAGGGGTGGTGGCAGACCCGGCCGCAGACCCCCGGAAAGGGGTGGGCTTCCTTGAACAGCTCCAGGGCCTCCTTTTCCCGGCCGTCGTTGATCAGGGCGATGTAGCCCTGGATGCTCACGTGGGCCGGGCAGGTCGCCTTGCACGGAGCCGTGCTTCGCTTGCTGATCCCGTAAGCGCCCGGGATGGCCTGGGCGTATTGCTTGAAGGCCGCCTTCCGGTCGTTTAAGCCCTCGTTGTATTCGTCGGGTACGGCGATGGGGCAGACCTTGGCGCACTCGCCGCAGCTCGTACACTTGGCCAGGTCCACGAAGCGGGGTTCCTGATGGACTTTGGCTTTGAAATTGCCGGGTTCGCCGTCCAGGGCAAGAAGTTCTGCGTTGGTGAGAATTTCGATGTTCAGGTGCCGGCCGACCTCGACCAGTTTCGGTGAGATCACTCACATGGCACAATCGTTGGTGGGAAAGGTTTTGTCGAGACGGCTCATGATGCCGCCGATGGCGGCGGTTTTCTCCACCAGGTAGACGTAGTAGCCGGATTCGGCAAGGTCCAGGGCAGACTGCATGCCGGCGATTCCACCGCCGACGACCATCACGGATCCACTCTTGTCTGGAGCAGTCATAGAAACTCCTTACAGTTTGTGAAGGTTGACACGGGCCTAAGGGGTGAGGATAAAAATAACCATAAAAACAATATCTTATGGTCTCATTTGTTTAACAGGTGTTAAGCGAACACCAAGCCATGCCTATGCCACAGACGTCTAAAAGGTGTCAAGGGAAATGCATTGCACCAAATGAACCGGATTCAGGCCCGGGGAGGGTTTCCGCAACGGCCGGGCATCCGGAGGGGTCAGGTGGCGGTGTTCGGAAGGGAGACGGAAAAAGTGGTGCCGCGTCCGGGCCGGCTTTCGACCTCCACACGGCCGTTGTGGGATTCGACGATCTTTTTGACGAGGGAAAGACCGAGTCCGGTGCCCTGGATGTAGCGGGTCTGCTCGTTTCGAACCCGATAGAACCGCTGGAACAGCCGCTTTTGGTCTTCTTCGGCGATGCCGATACCGGTGTCGGTCACTTTCACGGTGAGGGTTTCCGGGCCCGAAGCGGCGCTCACCCTTACCTTGCCGCCGGCCGGGGTGTACTTGATCGCGTTTCCGATCAGGTTGGAAAACGCCTCCTCCAGGTTGCGGGGGTGGCCTGTTACGGGCGGGAGCCGGTCGGGGACATCCATTTCGAGCCGGATCGATGCCGACGCGGCGCGGGGGCGTTGAAACTCGATCTGTTCTCGAAGAAGCCTGGCCAGGTCTACCGTCTCCATTTCCTGGCAAATCAGCCCCGATTCGATGCGGGAAAGATCGAGGAGCTCGGTGGTCATCAGGGCCAGATTCCGGATTTTTTCAGAAGCCCGGCGCAGGATCTCCTGCTGCTTGTCGGTGACCTTTCCGGCAAGACCGTCCAAAATCACCTGAAGCTGCATGAGGACCGAATTCATCGGCCCGCGGATTTCATGGCTCACCCGGGAGACAAACTCAGACTTCATCCGGTCGAGCTTTTTCAGCGTGGTGATGTCGTGGAGGACCGTGATCACCCCGAGGGTCGCCCCGGTGCGGTCTCGGAAAGGCGTGCACCGGATGCTGAGAATCCGGGGCTCTCCCTCATCATTTTCGCCGTGCTCGATTTCATCGGTTCGATCCAGGGTGTCCTCATCGCTTGTCGCCAGGGTCTGGGCGATCATCTGCCGGATCCGGTCGGTGGAGATCACGGCGTCGCAGCTTTGCCCCATGGCGGTAGCCACGCCGGCGCAGCCGACCATTTTCAGAAATGCCGGATTGACCATGACGATGCGATTTTCCTGGTTCGTGCACATCACCCCGTCCGACAGCCGCTGCACCATGGTCCGCATCCGGGAGCGGGTGTCGGCAATATCGCGCAGGGCCCGGGTGTAGTCGAGGGCCTTGGACACGGTGACCCGAAGGTGATCCGGGGTGAAGGGCTTGGGAATAAAATCGAAGGCCCCGCTTTTCATGGCTTCGATGGAGTGCTCCACCGTGGCGTAACCCGTGATAACGATGACCACCGTGTCCGGGTGGTGGCGGCGGATCTTTGCCAGCACCTCGAATCCGGACATTTTCGGCATCATCAGGTCGAGCAAAACGATGTCGAAATCGGTCTTTTCGATGCAGGTCAGGCCTTTGGCGCCGTCTTCGGCCACGGTCACATCGTATCCGACCTCTTTTAGCACCGTCCGGCAGCCGTCCCGGATTCGGGCTTCGTCGTCTATCACCAGAATTTTCGTCGGTATCGTTATCGGAGCTTCCTGTTCGGTCGTCATCGGACTCCATTCCCTGGTCGCCGCCGCAGGTTTCGCATCAGCATGCCCGGGGAAAATCCCCTCTCTGCTGCCTTCCCGCATGGCGAGCAGGATTTGCGTTACGACCGCCTCCGGCATGAGGAAATCGGCGGCCGGAAGCCTTGCGTTTTTACCCGATCGCTTTTTCTTCCACCTTTTTCGCTGTCCTGGCCAGGGGCATCTCCAGGCGAAAGGTCGTTCCCTCCGGCCCGGTTTCTTTCAAGAGGATGTTCCCCTGGTTTTCCTTGACGATGCCGTAGACCGTGCTCAGGCCCAGGCCCGTGCCGCGACCGGGTTCTTTGGTGGTGAAAAACGGATCGAAAATCCGGGAGCGGTTTTCTTCGGAAACGCCCTTTCCGGTGTCGGAAATTTCCAGGACAGCGATTTTTCCGCCATCGCCCGGAAATGTGCGCAGCGTCAGAACGCCCTCTTTTTCCATGGCATCCAGAGCGTTGATGACCAGGTTGATGATCACCTGCCGCATCTGGTTTCGGTCCGCGGAGATGACGATCGGCGACTCAAACAGCTCCTTTTTGATCCGGACGTTCATGAACAGCTTCTGGTCCCGGATCAGAACGAGGCTTTCCTCCACCAGGGAGTTGATCTGAAACGTTTCTTTGGCCGGGTTTGTCTGGCGGCTGTAGGCGAGCAAATTTTGGACGATGTCCCGGCACCGTTCACTGTCTTCAAGGATGTACTCCAGACTCTGCCGAAGCGGATCCGAAGACGAAATCTTTTCCAACATCATGTTTCCGTATAGGAGGATGCCGGTCAGCGGATTGTTGATTTCGTGGGCGACCCCCGCCGCCAGGCGGCCCAGGGAGGCCAACTTCTCCGACTGCAGCACCTGTTTCTGGGCATCCTGTAGCTTTTTTTCCACCTCCAACCGCAGCCGCAGGTCGTTGTAGATGGCCATGGTGGCCACTTCCAGGTCTCCTTCGTAGATGATGGCCCCCGTCATTTCCACGGGGATCTCCTCTCCCGAGGCAGATAAGATGTTTTCTTGGGTGACCGGCAGCTTGCCGCGGCCGCCGTAAGCTTCGCTTCGCAGTTTTCTCATGATTTTTTCGGCAACGCCGCGAGGATAAAGGTCCTTGACTCTGATCTTTTCCGCGTCCAGAAAGCTATAGCCGAACAATTCTTCGGCCGCCTCGTTCATCAACAAAAGCTTGCCGTCGTTGTCGGCGGATACGATGGCGCTGGGTGAGCTCTCGATGACCTTTTTGAGAAAAGCCCGGATGCCGTTGTACATCTTTTCGAGGTTCTTGGTCCGGGTGATATCCCGAACGCTTTCGATCACGTAGATGACATTGTCGTCTTCGTCCAGGATGGGGGAAAAGACGCGGTCTTCCCAGCGCTGGCTGCCGTCCTTGCTCGTGACATGCCGCAGCACCGAGCTTCCCTTCCGGTACTTCAGCGTCTGCTGAAGGGGGCAGTGCTGTTTCGAGCAGGGAAGGCCGGGATCATGATCGTACTGCCGGAAAATGTCTCTGCAGGGGCGCCCGACCACATCGGCCAGATCCGCGCCGATCTTCTTCAGGAAGATCTGGTTGGCCGAAACGATGGTGCGGTCCGGCCGCAGGATCAGGGTCGGAAACGACAGCGAATCGAACACCCGTATTCGCCAGTCGATTTCCGCTTTGATCTTCTCTTTCATCTTTCACTCATTGGCCGGGTACGACAAACGGCTCGGACAGGGCGCTGCGGGCGGCCCGGGCCGAGCCCTTCGGCAGCACGATATAGATGGACGCACCGGTGCATGCGGCGGCCAGTACCGGAACATTTGCCGCGAGCAGGGCGCCGAAGGCCGCGTCGGCGATGCCGTAGCGGTCCCCGAAGTGGGGTCCCTGGAAATAGACCAGTTCAACGTCGTCGTCAACCCGAAGCCCGGAAGACCTGCCGCCACCGGTAACGCCGCTGAATTCCTCCAGCAGATGCCAGCTGGGGCGGCGCTCGAAAAGCAAATGAAGCCGAAACCCACCCTCTTTCGACGGCCGGGCAAAAACCAGCAGGAACTCGCCCGCGGCCGAACCGACCCGGCGGAGGCGGTCTTCGCCTGCGATCATCTCTTCTGTCAGCAAGTCCAAAGAGACCATCGACAGGCCGATTCTTTCGGCGATGCCGTAGGTCTTGATCTTCGGCTCCCAGTATATGGCGATGGTTTCCATCAGACCTGCCGGACCTTGAATTCAGGCCGAAAGGGGGCGTGGTTGTCGGGAAGGGTCGCTCTTTCCAGGAGACAGTCCACCGCTTCGTCCAAGCGGACATAGTCGGTGGTGAAGGTGAGCGTGGCAAAGGAAGAGGCGACGGCATATACCGGAAGCATCCGCCGGGCAAAGGCCGAAAGCATGCAGGCGAGAAGATCGAGCCGGGCCCGGTGGGGAAAGACGGTCAGGGCCCCGACCTTTCGAATCACCTCGACGGAGGCTTGGGCCGCCTCGAGCACGGGCGCGGCCCGAGACAGGTCCTCTGCGGCAATGCAGCAGGCTCCGGCCAGACGATCTTCGACCAAATCGAGCAGGATGAGCGGAATGTTGATCTTCAATTCCGCCAGGTCGTGAAACAGTTGGGAGGCTGAAACCTGGGCATCGGGCAGGAGGCCGATCTGCGCCAGTTCGATGCTGAGCTTGATGCCATTGATGTTCAGCTTTTCGCCTTTTGGAGGTAACATTTCCAAGATAACCTGTTTGCGTTAAAATTCCGCAGAGGCAAAGCCTCGACCCCAATCAGTAGCGTGCGTGGAATCCCGCCATGGCGCTTCAGTCACGCCGGGGCTGGATTCTACAGCAGGGAATCCTGTCTACTATAATTCGCTTGCCGGTTCGGTTCAAACAGCCGTTGTCGCTGCAGAGGCGGGCATTGCGCCCGCCCCATCTGCAAGAAGGCCGATCGGCAAGGGCGGGTTGCAGCTCGTTTTCCCGCCCTTGCCCTGCTCGATCCGGTTTATCCCGGGTCATGCCGATTCCGACCCGCTTCTATTGCAGCTGGTCCTTGACGATTTCCATGAGCCGGTCGAGTTCGATCGGCTTGGGGATGTAGTCGTCGGCCAGGGTGCTCTTTCCCTCCATGTGGGTGTACTGGGTGGAGGTGACCGCCTCTGCCACGGCGGTGAGCAGCACCACGATGATGTCCTTGTACTCGTCGGACTTTTTGAGTTCGTCGCACAGTTCGTAGCCGTTTTTCCGGGGCATCATCACATCGAGGATCACCAGAGCGGGCCGCTCCTCCTTGATCCTGTCCATGGCCTCAACTCCGTCGTAGGCTTTGGCGACGCTGTAGCCGGCATTTTCCAACTTCATGGAGACCGACTCGACCAGATCCGGGTCGTCGTCCACCACGAGTATGAGTTGTTTCTCAGCCATTTTTCATACCTCCTCGTTTACCGATCGTTATTTGTTATGGTTTGTTCGCTAAGGGGCTTGCGCCAGACGCCCGGCTCGGCCGGCAAGCTGGGAGGCCTGGATGCTTGGAGGCAAAATCCTCCATGCATCCTGACGCTTTTCAGGGCCGATTTTCGCCTTTATTTTGGCTTCCCAGCTTCACAGCCTTCCAGCGGGCGCGTCAGCGCTTACACTGCCGGTCGCGGCAGCAAACCCGCCTTTTCCACGATTTCGGGAACCTTCTGTTCCCATTCGATGGCCATGATGTGGAATCCGGCCACCCCCTTGACCTCTTTGAGGCGCTGCATGCTTTCCACGCAGATCTTGATTCCCTCCTCGGCCTGATTTTCCTTGGGCACGCCGGCCATCCGGTCCACCAGCTCCTGGGGAACATCCATCCCCGGCACCTTGTTTTTCATGTAGCGGGCCATGCCGGCCGATTTCATCGGGGTGATGCCGGCCAAAATGGCGCACTTTTCATGCAGACCCCGTGCGCAAACGCCCTCCATCCATTGTTCGAACTTGTCCAGGTTGTAGATGCACTGGGTCTGGATGAAGTCGACGCCGGCGGCGACCTTTTTCGCCAGCCGGGACACCCGAAGCTCGAAGGGATCGGCGAAGGGGTTCGCCGCCGCACCGATGAACATCTTCGGCGGCACGTCGATTTCGGCCCCGCCCTGGAAGGTCCCCTCGTCTCTCATCTGGCGGACCATCTGGATGAACTGGATCGAATCGATATCGTGCACGTTGGCGGCCATGGGGTGATCGCCGAAATGGGGATGATCCCCGGACAGGCAGAGCATCGTGTTGATCCCGTGGGCGTAGGCCCCGATGATGTCGGCCTGCATGGCCAAGCGGTTCCGGTCCCTGGTGACCATCTGGAGGATCGGGTGAATGTCCATCTGGCGGAGGAACACGCCGGCGGCAAAGCTTGACATCCGGACCATGGCCGTCTGGTTGTCGGTGATGTTGACGGCGTCCACCACCCCCTTGAGCATCTCCGCCTTCTTTTTGACCTTGTCCACGGCCGCTCCCCTGGGGGGGCCGCATTCGGAAGTGACTGCCAGGTTTCCGGAGCTGAGCACTTTTTCCAGTACGCTGTCGGTTTTCATTCTGCCAAATCCTCTCTGATGATTTTCCGGGGGCCTCCGCCCCGGCCTGTTCTCCAGTCCTTGGCCGGCATGATGTCTTCATATCGGTCCTCGAGGCCGAGCGCCTTGAGCCGATCCCAGATGAGCTGCCATGCGCATTCCACATCCGGGCTGATTTCACACTTTCCCTGGGTGGAACCGCCGCAGGGGCCGTTCATCAGCTGCTTGGAGCACCGGGCGATGGGGCAGATCCCGCCGGTGATGCCCAGAAGGCAGTCGCCGCATCCCTGGCAGCGTTCGGCCCAGACCCCCTGCCGTTCGGAGGCGCCCATGAAGGTCGTGTTGACCGCCGGAAAGACCGGTTTGTCCCGGTAGCGGCGGGCCACTTCCTGCACCCCGCAGCCGCAGGCCATGGACAGCACCGCGTCGGCGCCGTCGATCATCGAAGAGAGCTCTTCCACGTATTCGGGGTCGCACTGGCGCTCGAGGGTGTGCTCCTTGACCTGGAGATTTTTCCCCTGCTTGAGGAAAGCCATCTGCAGGGCCGAGGAAAGAATACCGACCTCCTTTCGGCCTCCAGCCGCGCAGACCGTGACGCATTCGTTGCAGCCGACCAAAAGGATCCGGTCAAAGGGCCGCACATAGGCGATGATCTCTTCCAAGGGTTTGCGTTCCGCTGTGATCATTTGGCTTCGTTCTCCTTCCTTGCGGGCCGCGGCCGCGGCCCTGTTATGCTGCGGTGCGGGCTGCGTGGATCGGGTTGGGGCCCAGCGCCCTGATTTTTTCCGTCATCTGTTCGGCAATGTCGGCAAAGCGTTCGCCCATGCCTGCCGACACCTTGACCATCTCGAGCCGTTCGCCCCCGATGCCGATTTCGTCCAGCAGGCCCTTGACGGACGCTACACGGCGGGCGGCCCGGATATTGCCGTTTTTAAAATGGCAGTCTCCGTCCAGACAGCCGGCCACGTAGACTCCGTCGGCCCCTTTCTCGAAGGCTTTCAGGATGTGGATCGTGTCGACTTTTCCTGAGCACGGCACCCGGACAATCTTGACATTGGGCGGGTAGCAGCGCCGCTGGCTGCCGGCCATATCGGCAGCCGTATAGGCGCAGTAGTGGCAGCAGAAGGCCACGATGACCGGTTCGAAGGGTTTCATTACGCCACCATCCTTTCCAGAAGTCCGTTGAGCTTCGCCAGGATCTGGTCATCCTCGAAGCACATGAGGTCTATGGCCTTGGCCGGGCATTCCGATGCGCAGATCCCGCATCCGTGGCATTTTGCCGGATCGATCTCCGAGTAGCCGTCTGCGTTGATAAAGGGAACGTCGAAAGGGCATACCCGGACGCAGATCAAACAGGCCGCGCATTTGTTGCCGTCGACCCGGGCCACGGCCGCTCCGAGGTTGATGCTTTCCCGGGCCAGCAGGGTCAGCGTCCTTCCTGCGGCCGCCTCGGCCTGGGCGATGCTCTCCCTGATCGACTTGGGCGCATGGGCGGTTCCGGCCACGAAGAAGCCGGGAACCGGCAGATCCACGGGGCGCAGCTTGATGTGATCCTCCAGAAAGTACCCGTCGCTGGTGCGCGGCAGCTTGAAGATCGCGGCCAGGTCTTCGGACGATTCGTCATCGCTGACAAAGCCGGTGCTGAGCATCAGGGCGTCGGCTTCCACGGAAATCGTCCTTCCCAGGATCGGGTCGGTGAAGGTCACCTGCACCCGGTCGCCGGCAGGTTCGGTCTGCGGCAGTGCATCGGTTTCATACCGGGCGAAGATGACCCCCATTTCCCGGGCCTTCCGGTAGTAATCCTCCTGGAAGCCGTAGGTTCTCATGTCCCGGTACAGCACGATCACCCTGGCTTCGGGATTGAGCTCCTTGATGCGCAGGGCGTTTTTCACAGCCGCCTGGCAACAGATGCGGGAGCAGTTGGGATTTTCCGGGATGCGGGAACCGACGCATTGGATCATGACCACATTTTCCCATCCCGCCACCCGGTCCGGGTCTTCCTCGATCAGCGCGTCGGCTTCGAGCTGGGTCATCACCGCGTCATGCTCTCCGAGAAGATACGCCGAGGGGCGATTGGGAAGGGCGCCGGTTGCCAGGATCGTGACCCCGTGGCTGATCTGCCGGTAGAACATCTGGGGCCCGACCTGCATGCCGGTCTTGAACATGCCGGGCATGCCGCTGTGATCGACGATGAAGGCGCTGGTGATCACCTGGATGTTTTCGTGGGCCAGGGTCCGGTCGACCAGGTCCTGGACGAAGGCCTGTACGTCGTCTCCTTCCAGGGTTTTGCGGACCAGGCTCGCCGTGCCGCCGAGCATCGATCGGCGTTCGGCCAGAAACACCTGGTATCCCTGGTCGGCCAGGCGAAGGGCTGCGGTCATGCCTGCGACGCCGCCGCCGACCACGAGGACATCCTGGTTCATGGGAAGAAGATGCTCGGTCAGGGGGCGGGCGGTCTTCACCGCCGAAACCGCGGCCTGGATGAGCTGGCGGGCATTGGCGGTGGCCTCCTCGGGCCGGTCCAGATGGACCCAGGTGTCCTGGTCCCGAAGGTTGGCGATTTCCACCAGGTACTTGTTGAGTCCGGCCCGCCGGGCCAGGTCCTGGAACTGCAGTTCATGGGTGCGCGGCGAACATCCGCCGATGACGACCCGGTTCAGCTGTAGTTCCCGGATTCGTTCCTGGATTTTCGTCATGCCCTCCCGGCTGCAGCCGTAATCGAGCGCCTCGGCCGTCGCTACGCCGGGCAGTGTTGCGGTCTCTTTTGCCAGGGCCGTGACATCGATCACGCCGCCGATGTTCTCTCCGCATCCGCAGATAAAGACGCCGACCTTCGGATCTTCTCCGGTGACGTCCCGCTCCGGGGGAAAGGCTTCGAGTTCGTCTTCGGCCATCTCGCCCTCGGGCGCTTCGGCTGTTTTCGCCGGAACAGGCGCCACCAGGCCGGCTGCGCGGCAGGCCGCGGCGCTGGCCTGGATCATGGTCTCGGGGATATCCTTCGGGCTTTCGAACATTCCGCACACGTAAACGCCCGGCCGTGAAGTGGCCACCGGATTGAAGCCCGGGGTTTTGGCAAATCCGTGCTCGTTCAGTTCGATCCCCAGGGTTTCGGCTGTCTTCCGGACCTCTTCGCTGACGGCAAAGCCGGTGGCCAGCACCACCATATCGAAGCCTTCTTCTTTGACCACGCTCTGGTCGTAGGGGGCGAAAGTGACCGTCAGCCGGTCATCCCCCGGTTTTCGCAACACGCTGTGGGGACGGCTGCGGACGAACCGGAGGCCGTACTCGTCGCGGCTTCGCTGGTAGTACTGCTCGTAGTCCTTGCCGAAGGTGCGCATGTCCATGAAAAAGACCGTGGTATCGATCTGGTCGGCGAAGCGTTCTTTGGTGACGATCGCCTCTTTCAGGGCGAACATGCAGCAGGCGCTGGAGCAATAGGGCGCCGCTCCTTTTTGCAGCCCCCGGGAGCCGACGCACTGGATCCAGGCGATTTTCTCCGGAACCTTGCCGTCGGAACCCCGGACGAGCTGGCCGCCGGTGGGACCGGAGGCCGACAGGATCCGCTCGTATTCAAGGCTGGTGACCACGTCCGGGTCTTTGCCGTAGCTGAAGTTGTCCAGGGCCGAAGGATCGAATATGCCGGCCCCCGTCGCCATCACGACGGCGCCGAACCGCACCTGCCGAAGGGATTCGGCATCATCGAGGACGATCGCCCCGGCAGGGCAGCAGGCCGCAAGCGCCTTCTTGTCCTTGCACCGGGCCAGGTCGATGGAAAAGGCCTGGGGGGTGACCTGGGGATATCGCATGCAGGTCGGGGCCCGGTGGTCGAGTCCCGGGCTGAAATCCACACACTCGGGAAACAGCCGGTGGCACTCGCCGCAGGCCGTGCAACGGGTCAGGTCGATATATCTCGCCGCCGTGGAGAGCGTGGCCGTAAAGTCGCCGGCGGCGCCCTCCAGGCCGACGATGCGGGTCAGGGTCATCAGGTCGATATGACGGCTGCGATTTTCCTCGGACATGTTCGGGGAAATGGTGCACAGATCGCAGTTATTGGTCGGAAAGGTCCGGTCCAACTGGGTCATGAGCCCGCCGATGGCGTTGGCCGCGTCGATCAGGACAACGTCGCGACCGGCCTCGGCAAGGTCCAGGGCCGTGCGAATGCCGCCGACGCCGCCGCCGACCACCAGGACTTTGTTGCGGGTCTGAAATCTTTCTGTGGTTTCCATGGCTTCCTTTTTCAGGCTGTTGGGTGAACGTTACAAGCCGGCTGCATCGAGAATCGCAGAAAGCCGGTTCTCCCATCCCATGGTCTGGATGAGAACGCCCTGGGCCATCGGTTTGAGCTTGGCGATGGTTTCCCCCGCGATCTTGACGCCTTCCATCTCCCGATCCGAGGATTTCCGGATACGCAGAATCATCTCCTCGGAAAGGTTGGCGCCGGGCTCGTTGATGGAGATATACCGTGCCACGGCCACCGACTTGATCAGAAAAATCGTGGCGATGATCGGAACCCCAAGCGATTTGGCCTGATCGGCAAAGTCGGCGAACCGGTCCACATCGAACACCGGCGGCGCTACGACAAACCGCGCCCCGGCCGCGACTTTTTTCCGAGCGGCCTCCAGCTCGGCAGCCATGGCCTTCTCGTCGGCTGCGGGGGCCAGGCTGCAGCCGGTCAGGAACCGAGGGCTTCCGTCCAGCACAAACCCGGCCAGATCCTTTCCGTCCTGGAGGGTTGCGATGGCGCCCAGAATCCCAATCTCGTCCAGATCGTCGACCACGGCCGCGTCCCTGTGATCTCCGTTGGCCATGTCTTCGCTGGAAACCACGATCAGATTCTGGATGCCCAGCACATGGGCGGCGAGCAGATCTCCCTGCAGAGCCATTCGGTTTCGGTCACGCCCGTAGACATGGATGATCGCCTCCAGGCCTTGCTGCTGTGCCAGCACGCCGCCGGCCAGGGCGCTCATTCTCATGACGCCGTTGTCCATGTCGGGGATCACCACGGCGTCGACTCTGC
>JASFPT010000023.1:0-25287 GCA_050115795.1 Desulfobacterales bacterium | reverse complement strand
ACACTCCAACGGACGGGAACACCGCGGATTTCTTTCATGAGGCTGCTTTTATACAACATCCGCTACGGCGCCGGCATCGGTAGGCAGTTTCACTTTCCGATTCCCTACAGCGGCTATCTGAAGCCGACCAACGGCAATTTCAGCCGTATTCTGGACTTTATCCGCTCGGCCGAGCCGGACATCGTCGGCTTGGTCGAGGTGGACTGCGGCTCGTACCGGGTGGAGAAACGGAGCCAGGCAGACGCGTTGGCCGCAGAGTTGAACCACCGTGTCGTGGTCCGGTCCAAATATGCCGAAACCTCCCTGGCCGGCCGCACGCCCCTGCTCAACAAGCAGGGAAACGCCCTTCTCACCAACCAGCAGATCATCTCGGAACGGTTCCACTACCTGACCAACGGGGTCAAACGCCTGGTGATCGAGGTGGAGCTTCCCCAGTTTCACGTCTTTTTGGTCCACCTCTCGCTGAAATACCGGTACCGGCAGTACCAGCTGCGGGAGCTGTATTCCCTGATCCAGAAATGTCGCAAGCCGGTGATCGTTGCCGGCGATTTCAACGCGCTCTGGGGGGGGGACCGCGAACTGGAGCTGTTCATGGCGGCCACAGGCCTGGTCAGCGCCAACCGAGGCGGGTTGTTCTCCTACCCGAGCCGGATGCCGCTCATGGAACTCGACTATATCTTTCACAGCCCCCAGATGCAGACCACCGGCTTTGAGATGCCGGCGGTGCGTTTCTCCGACCACGTCCCCCTGATCTGGGACTTTGCGCTCGCCGCATGAACAAATCGCTGACGCGATTTGTTCATAAGGGTTTCGCGTTCCGCGAAGCGGGCAAAAATTCAGGGGAGAAAAGCCTCCGTCGCCACCCCCGCGGGCCCCGAACTCTCGCCCATTTCGCCATGGAATGAAAAAAACCCGGCCGGAACATCCGGCCGGGTTTTTATGTTACCCGCTTTGAAAACCGTAGTTTATTGATAAACAGATCACGCCCGTGATTTGTTTATGCCGCTTTTTCCAGCTTGACCGCGCAGACCTTGTATTCGGGAATCCCGGAAACCGGGTCCAGAGCCGCATTGGTCAGGCGGTTGGCCGCGGCCTGGGCGTAATGGAAAGGAATGAACACGGTACCGGCCCTGGCCATGTTGGAAATCCGCAACACGGCTTTGATCCCTCCTCTTCGGGAAGCCACCTTGACGAGGGCGCCGTCTTCCAGGCCCAGCTTGTCGGCATCCGAGGGGGCGATTTCAACGTAACACTCCGGAGCACGGTTGTTGAGCCCCTCGCTTTTCATGGTCATGGTGCCGGTGTGGTACTGGTACAAGAGGCGACCGGTGGTCAGGTACATCGGGTAGTTGTCGTCGGCCTGCTCGGCCGGCGGTATGTACTCGATGGCGTGAAACAGCCCCTTTCCCCGGGTGAACTGTTCCTTGTGCAGCACCGGTGTGCCGGGGTGCTCCTCGTTGGGGCACGGCCAGTGCAGCCCTTCGGCTTCGATCCGGGCATAGGTGATGCCCGCGTAAGACGGGGCCACCGTTCGCAACTCGTCGAAGATCGCCTCGCTGTTTTCATAGGCCATGGGCAGCCCCATCCGTGTGCCGATCTCACAGGTGATCTTCCAGTCGTCCCAGGCCTCGCCCGGCGGGGCGACGGCGGCCCTCACCCGCTGAACCCGCCGCTCGGTGTTGGAAAAGGTCCCGTCTTTTTCCGCAAAGCATTTTGACGGCAGCACCACATCGGCCACCTGGGCGGTCTCGGTCATGAAAATGTCCTGCACCACCAGAAATTCGAGGTTGGCCAGGCTCTTTTCGGCATGGTTCAGGTCCGGATCGGAGACCAGGGGATTTTCCCCGATGATGTAAAGCGCTTTGAGCTCTCCGTCGTGGGCCTTGGGAATCATCTCGGTGACCTTGAGTCCGATCTGGGTCGGCAGATCCGTCACCCCCCAGGCCTCCTCGAACTTTTTCGCGATGGCCAGGTCGGCGACCGGCTGATAGGCCGGATAAACGTTGGGAAGCCCGCCCATGTCACAGGCGCCCTGGACGTTGTTCTGCCCCCGAAGCGGGTTGACCCCGCCGCCTTCAACCCCCAGATTGCCGCAGAGCATGGCCAGGTTGGCCAAAGACTTCACGTTGTCGGTGCCGTGGGAGTGCTGGGTGATTCCCATGCAGTACAGGATGCTGCCGACCTTGGCCCCGGCGTACATCCGTGCGGCGGCGATCAGGTCCCGTGCCGGGATTCCGGTGATCTCCTGAACGTGCTCCGGGGGATAGGCGGCCACGGTCTTCTTCAGTGCTTCGAACTTTTCGGTACGGGATTCGACAAAGGCCTTGTCGTGGAGGTCTTCGGCGATGATGACGTTCATCATGCCGTTGATCCAGGCCACGTCGGTGCCCAGGTTCTGCCGGAGGTAGAGGTGGGCGTGCCGGGCCACGCGGATCCGCCGCGGATCGACCACGATCAGCTTGGCCCCCTTGAACTTCACGGCCCGTTTGACGAACGATGAGAGGACCGGATGGTTTTCGGTCGTGTTGGAACCGGTGATCAGGATGACATCGGCCTTTTCGATGCAGGCGATGGTATTCGTCATGGCTCCGCTTCCGAATGCTGCGGCCAGACCGGCCACGGTGGAGGAATGTCAGAGCCGCGCACAGTGATCGATGTTGTTGGTCTTGAGCACCGCCCGGGTGAACTTGTTGGCGATGTAGTTCTCTTCGTTGGTGACCCGTGCCGAGGTCAGCACGCCGATGCTGTCCGGGCCGGACTGTTCCTTGATCTCGGCGAGCCGGCCGGCAACGCGATCCAGCGCCTCTTCCCAGGTGGCCTTCCGGAACTGCCCGTTTTCCTTGATCAGGGGGTCGGTGAGCCGTTCCGGGGAGTTGATGAAATTGTATCCGAAGCGACCCTTTACGCAAAGGCTGCCGTAGTTCGGGGCCACGCCCTCTGCACCGGTGACCTTGACCACCCGGCCGTCTTGGACGTGCAAGTTGATCTGGCAGCCGACCCCGCAGTAGGTGCAGGTGGTGCGCACCTTTTCGGTCTCCCAGGGCCGCACCCGATATCGGGCGTCTTTTTCCACCAGGGCGCCCACCGGGCAGGCCTGGACGCATTCCCCGCAGAACACGCAATCCGAATCCTGGAGCGGCTTGTCTTCAGCGGCCACGATCTTGGTGGGCGACCCCCGGTAGCCGAAATTGATGGCGTTGTTGACCTGGACATCATTGCAGGCCTGGACGCATCGGCCGCAGAGGATGCAGCGGGAAAAGTCGCGTACGATGAAGGGGTTGACCGTCTCCATGGGGTAGGGGGTCGGTGTTCCCTCGAATTTTTCGCCGGACACCTGGTAGCGGTAGGCCAGATCCTGCAGCCGGCAATCGCCCCATACCGGGCACAGCTCGTCGCTGCCGTCTTCTTCCTGGACCTTGAGCTGAAAGGCGCTCCAGTCGGCGCCGTCCGACCCGCGCACCGCACAGTTGTGGTTGCCGGAGGAGAGCAAAAGCTGGATGATCACCTTCCGGGCCTCGATCACCTTGGACGACTCGGTGTGTACCACCATCCCTTTGGCGGCCGGTGCGGCACAGGAGGCGATCAGGGTCCTGGCCCCTTCCACTTCCACGACGCAGATCCGGCAGGAACCGGTGGGGATCGTCCCCTTCAGATGGCAGAGCGTCGGGATGTCGATGTCGTTTCGCCGGGCAACCTCCAGGATGGTCTCTCCCGGCATGAAGCTCAGTTCGTTTCCGTTGATGGTCAGCCTGTTTTCATCTGCCATGGGCACCTCGTTCGCATCGAAATCGGGGATCACGGGGTAAACTGCAATAGATCCGTTTCTATAGAATGACCGGGGGTTTGTCAATGCAGTAAGGGCGCTTCGGGCCGCTGGGAGGCCGGGCGGCCGGGGAGCCGGGAAGCTTGAAAAAACAAGAATTGAAGCGGGTTTTTACAAGGCGCATGGCAGCCGGAATTTGGAAACGGAAACGAAAAGCGAAGGGCCGGCGGCGGGGCGACGGCCGAGGCGCGCCTGGCGGAAAATGTTTCGGGTGATGTACCTGCCGGCCACGCTTCCGCCCGGCTCGCCGATATCGCATAAGTTTGTTTACTTTCAGGGTATTGAACAGAATAAACGCCCCGATTCCGGACGCCGCTGGATGTCGGAACACAGCGTCCGGGCTGCCGATTCTTTTCAGTTTGATTTGTCGCTGAAGATTAACTATAGTCATTCGGCCCTAACTTCTGGAACCGAAAATGAGAGACAACTGCCTGCCAAAATTAAGGAAGATCATTTTTGCCTTCCTTTTTTTTCTGATTCTCCCACACCCCTTGCCGGTTTTCCCTTCTGCCGATCCGCCCCTGTGGATCGAGGCCGAGGGCCAGGCGGCGCTCGGCGACTTCGACACCCCCAGCGAGGTCAAAGAAAGGGCCCTGCGCGACGCCCAGAAAAACGCCCTGGAGACGGCGGTGGGCGTCTTCATCAAATCCCGTACGCTGGTGTCCAACAGCCAAGTGGCCGAAGACCTGGTCTATGCCTCGGTCAGGGGCCGCATCGAAAAGTCAAAGATCCTGCAGGAGGGCTGGGACGAAAAGGACCGGGCCGTTTACCGGGTGAAAATAAAGGCCCTGATCGAACCGGTCTACCCGGAAAAAGGGGGCGGCCTTTCCGTCAAGCTCTTCCTTTCCAAAACCGAACTCACGGCCGGAGAAGAGGTCCGGATCTATTACGAGCCCAGCCGGGACTGCTACATTTATCTTTTTTCGGTCGCCTCCGACGGTTCGGTGACCCTTCTTTTTCCCAACTCCCGAGCCCCGGACAACTTTGCAGCCTCCAATAAAGTCCATGAGTTTCCCCCCGCAGGAAGCCCCATCCGGCTCACCGCCGAATTTCTGCCGGGGTCTGCGGACGCCACCACCGAGGAGCGGATCAAGCTGATCGCCACCCGCAGGAAAGAGGCCCTGATTCCCCTCGGCTTTCAGGAGGGTATGTTCAAGGTCTACGATGCCGGCTCGACCGGCATGATCAGCGACCTGGTCAGAAGGCTCAACCAACTGGAGCCGTCCGACTGGACCGAAGCCACGGCCGTCTACACCCTGACAAGACAATAGGGGGAAACGATGAGACAGGTATCTGTGATGACATCCATTTTTGCAGTTTTGACGATGCCGACATCATGCGCCACGGCAACTCCTTTGGGCCGGGCGGCCAAGAGCGGGGAGATCCGGAAAGTCGAGACGCTCTTGAATCAGGGGGCCGACGTGAACGAGGTGATGACACCCGACCTTTCTCCCCTGCATGAGGCAGTCTTCAACAACGCCCCCCTGGAGATTGTCGGCCTTTTGATCGACAGGGGTGAGGATGTGAAACCCCGGGTAAAGCGCATCGCCCGGAAGCATTACAACAACGAGCAGACGCCACAGTTGATCGAGTCTGGAAAAAACTAGGACTTCTGGAAAAAGAAAAAGCAGCAGGTATTCGATTGAAATTCTTTAACGGAGCGTCACGGTGAGCAAGACAATCCAAGCGGTTTTATCCCTGTTTCTCTTCTTTCTGCCGGTGGGCTGCGCAACGAATTTTATGGTTCCTGTCGTCGATGTTCCGCCATTGACGCCATCCATCGCACAGAAAATTCCATTGAAGGTGGCTGTGGTTATTCCGGAAGAGGTCGAAGCGGCGACCTTTGCGGGGCCACCTGACCTGGCTATAAGCGATGGTATCGGCCGGGGCGTATCCGCATCTTTTCCTCTCGGCAAGATGCTCCAGAATGAAGCGCCCGATGTTTTTTCCTCTGTTTTTACCGCCGTTGTCCTTGCAAGGGGCTCACCCTATCCGCAGGATATCGACGCGGTCATCTTGCCCTCCATTGATCACTTTCAATACTGGTATACGATGGCCGACTCCAGTCTTCTTGAGGCGAACTGGTTGTCTCATGCAAGGGCCTCCCTTCAGGTTCGGGTTTTGGACAAAAGTGGAACGCTGCTATTCGAAAAAACGGTCTCTTCGGATAGTTTGGCGCAGACGGAGGGAAAAATTTATCATCGGAACGAAGGGCAGGAAATACAGGAAGTCACCGGCAGGGCGGCCGCAGAGTCCATTGCCGCTGCCTTGGAGAATTCGGCCAAATTCATTTCCATGTCGCCCGAGATTCAGGCCTACGCCTCGGAAAAAGTAGGATACAGTATCGCAACAGCGTCCGCTGCTCCTGAACAGCATGCTTCCGGCACCTCCGACGTGGATGTCCTTCCCACCGCTGCGGTCAAGACGCAAAAGGATTCCTACGCCATCGTGATCGGCATCGAGCAGTATCGGCAAAAATTGCCCAAAGCCGACTTTGCCGTCCAGGATGCGCAGACCATGGCCCGGTATTTGACGACGGTCATGGGCTATCCCGAAGAAAATGTCGTGACGCTTCTCAACGACCGGGCCTTGAAAAGCGATTTTGAAAAATACTTTGGAAAATGGCTGGGAAACAACGTCGAAAAAGACAGCACGGTTTTCATCTATTTTTCCGGCCACGGCGCACCCGACCCCAAGACCGGCGGCGCCTACCTGGTCCCCTATGACGGGGACCCCACCTTTATCGCCGAAACCGGCTATCCATTGAAGCGCATGTACGCGGCCCTTGAAAAGCTGCCTGCCAAGAAGGTCATCGTCGCCCTGGATTCCTGTTTTTCCGGCGCGGGCGGGCGGTCGGTTATCGCCAAGGGGGCCCGGCCCCTGGTCATGAACCTTCAAACCGACACCCCGACCTCAAAAAACATGACCGTGATGTCGGCCTCATCGGGTTCTCAGATCAGCTCCACCTACACGGAAAAGGGCCACGGCCTGTTTACCTACTTTCTGCTCAAGGGGATCAAGACCGAAGACGTCGTCAACCCCGACGGCTCCATCAACATCGACGACCTGTTTGCGTACCTCCAGCCCCGGGTGGAACGAATTGCCCGGAAGCAATACAACAACGAGCAGACGCCGCAGTTGATGGGATCAAGGTAAGAAGGGTAAGACACAACCATGAAAATAGTAACATGGAACTGCTTTCTACTGGCGGCGGTGCTTACACTGACGGGTTGCGGCACGTATCTCACCTATCAAACAACACCAAAAGACCTTCAAGCCACCGCTTTCGGTGATACGAAAAATGGGGTCAAGACATTGTTTTATGAGGGCCGTCCCGTCATCGGGGGCTATTACGTGAACGCGGCCATCAAAATCGAAAACGATGGGTTGTATGTTGTTTCCGGAGAGGAAAACGAGCAGGTATTCTGCGACTGGGCGGTCGGGGACCCTGTTATGACCGACTACGGCTCTATGGCCCTGGACTGGCGGTACGAGGTCTCCCTGAAAGGATGCGGGGCCACCGTACAGTTCAAGGAACGCGAAAAGGCCCTCCAATTTGCCAAATTGCTCTATACACTGAAACAGCAGGCTCCTGAAAACAAGATCTCCCCGGCTGTTGGGTCCGGAACCGCTGCAATCGGCCAATCGACTGCGACCCGATCGAACATCGATACCCTGTCCGATCTTCATGCCGAACCGCAACTGAATGCCTATGCGGTCGCGATCGGTATTGAAAACTACCGCAATCTGCCGAAATCGGAATATTCCGAAAATGATGCCGTTTGGGTTAGAAATTACCTCGTGGCCCTGGGTTTTCAGGAAAGAAACATCGATTTACTGACCAATGAAAAGGCGACAAAGACGGACATCGAGAAATCGATAGAGGCCTGGCTCCCGAATCGAGTCGAGAACGGCACTGTTTTCATCTATTTTTCCGGCCACGGCGCACCGGATCCCGCCACGGGTGAAGCCTACATCGTTCCCTATGACGGAGACCCCAATTATCTCGCGGTGACCGGATATCCTTTGAAGAGACTCTACGACCGGCTTGGGAAGCTGCAGGCAAAAAAGATCATCGTGGTTTTGGATTCCTGCTTTTCCGGGTCCGGCGGAAGAAGCGTTCTGGCCAAAGGGGCCCGGCCCCTGGTGATGATGGCCCCGGCAGAAAATGTATCTTCTAACATGGCTGTTTTGACAGCCACCCAGGGAAGTCAGATTTCAACATCCTCTTCGGAGAAAAAGCACGGCGTTTTTACGTATTATTTTCTCAAGGCAATCAAGGACGGGAAAAGAGACCTTTTCGAAATCTACGACACCATCAAGCCTCAGGTCGAGGATGAGGCCAAAAGGCTCAATGTTCAGCAGAGTCCGAGCATCAACCCGGATGCTGAAAAGTTGGAAGGCAGGTTCAATTTGAGCGGTTAGGGTTTTCTCCGAAAAAACGACCTGCTGTGCCATGCGTGCTCTGCAGTGGTCACAGGCGATGAGGAAGCAAAAAACGTTCAATGAAAAAGGTGCCGGAGCGGCGCAGAATGAATGGATAGAAACTCACTCTTTCTTCCTTCAATGACCCACGCATTGACACCTGCCGCCTTCATTCCCCTAGCATTTCAAATTCAGCGCGCCGGGAAGGACCTTGAAAGAGAAGGTGTCGGCCTCCCAGCCGGGGTTGCCGTCCAATTGCAGCGCCAGGGGACGGTTTAGGTGTAAGGTCAGCTCTTTGCCGGTGCGGTAGCGGCCGATGGGGTTGCCCATGGCAAATGCGGCCAGTCCGCCAACGGAAGCCATGACAAGACCGGAATCGATGCAGAGGGTATGCAGCCGCCGGTCGTCGAACCGGGCTTTTGGCACCACGTTCATACCAAAGCCGTAATAGGGCTGTTTGACGACCATCAGGCTCAGAAGATTTTTGACCTCGAAGGTCTTTCCGTCCAGCCGAATGACACCGTCTGCCCGCTTGTAGATCCGAAAATAGGCCTTTAAGAAGGCTGTGAGATATGCGTTGAAGCCTCCGCCGCCGTGGGAAAGGTATCGTTGCCGGAGCTGGACGACCGTGCCTTCGATCCCCACAGAGGCCGCGAAAGCGCGCACTTTCCCTTCGCAGTCGATCAGATCGTATCGGTGAATTTTTGCTTCCTTGATGCGGCGGGCGATGCGGGCCAGGCCGCCTCTGTATTTCAGGGCGTGGCGCAGGGCGTTCCCGGTCCCCAGGGGAAGGAAACCGACGGCTGCTTGGCTCGTGTCGATTGAATTGATGACATCGGAGAAAGTTCCGTCCCCCCCTGCTGCCACCAGCACATCGCAATGGCCGGAGATCGCTTCGGCACATCGGCGAAATTCCTCGGCTGAGCGGGTATCGAGCCCGTGTACCTTCGCCCCGAGGATCCTAGCGGCATTTGCCAGGGCAAAGCGCTTCTGCCCGGGGCTCAAACCGCCCGAGACGGGATTGGTGATAATGGCATAGCGCATCGGACGTCCGCCAGCATGGGGACGCTTCAACTCCCCCCCTGTAACGCTTCATGGGGTTTTTCGGTCCACATAGAAGATAAATTCACCCTCGCCTTCCAGTCTTCCGAATAGCGGGGTTTGAAACTGGTTGGACGCGTCGGATACCTGCGGACGAATGTAGGCCCCCAACTCGGTGCCGGTGACGACCCCATCGTTGTTGATATCGGCTTCCCCATCCAAGGCCCGCAGAAAATAGGTCGTGAACAGCCCGTGGCCGGACTTTTCCTGGACCTGCTCGCCCATTCCACCGGCGGTCACGATCTGGACCGCCCTCAGGAAGGACACCTTTCTGAGATACCCGCCCACGCCGGCCGAAATTCCGTATGCACGGCTGAGCCCCAGACCCGAGTAACAGCAGTCCATGACGAAGAGGATATGTTTGGCCTGAATTCGGCTGGAGAGGCTTCGGATTTGATTCATCGATATGGCGCTCGACCCATAGTCGTCGGTTTCGGCATCGACGGGGATGATATACCCCTTCTTTCCGCCTCCGCCCAGATCCTCGGTCTGACCGTGGCCAGCGAAGTAAAACAGGACCCGGTCGTTTCTGCCGGCCTTTCGGGGTAGATTGTGGAACAGTTCCGTCAAAATTCGGCGCTGGGTGGCTTCGCCGTCGAACAGTGTGATCACTTCGTCGAAACCGGTTTGAGATAGCCGCTCCCGAATCGATTGGGCGTCATTCACCGCAAATTCAAGCGGCGGCCATTTTTCATACCGGTTGATGCCGATGACAACGGCATAGGACCTTTCATAGAGGTGCTGGAGTTGCAACCGGTCATCCCGGGCACCGGCAGCAATCCCTTCGACTTTTGCTCTTTCGACACGGATGGAAATGTGGGACAGATTTCCCACGCGGTCCGCCGCCTCGACGAGAACCGTATTTTCGCCGATGCCGATCGGAACATCTTTGAGAAAATTGCCGTCTTCATCGGTGCTTGCTTCCAGTTGGTTGATCCGAACCCAGGCCACCCCGCTTTTGTCGATGGCGACCCCGCGCACCGACAGGGTTTCACCCCCGTAAGTCACCTGGATTCCCCGCCGCCCGGCAGGTTCAAACAGCTCGATTTTCGGACCATCCCGGTCAAGCGCCCTGGCCAGCTTCGCCCTCAACTCCAGCGCCTGGGGATAATCGGGCTTGAGGCGCAGGGCGGTTTCCAGGCGGCGGCTCGCCTCGTCGAGCTGCTCCTTTTCGAACAGCAGGGTGGCCATAAGGTAGTAGAGCTTGGGGTTGGTTGACCCCAGGTCGGCAGCCCGAGTGAACTGTTCAATGGCCGCATCGGTTTTGCCGTCCTTGCGATAGAGATTGCCCAGGAGTTCGTATGGGCGGATGAAGCCGGGGCACAATCGGATGGAGGTCTCGTAGTACTGATAGGCCTTTGCCTTGTCTTGGGCATAGCGCCCCTTCCAGAAGATGGACAAGGCCTTGTCACAATCATTGTCGACGGCAAACGCCGTACCGACACCGAACATAAGGACAGCGGCCGCTACCACAGGAAGGGTGATGCCTCTCAGGTCTTGGGCAGTATGCCCCCACCTTCTCCACCTACACGCCATTTTATATTTCACTTTCGATAATCTGCTGGGCGGCATTGATTTTGAAATTATCGACCCAGGCGGTTATCGGCACCCGGGCGACAATCGATTTTCGATCGTAGGCGAAGTTTTGAAGGGTGAAGCCGAACAAGGCGTCATTGCCGGTCGATTCCAGGCTGCACATCTTTTCCCAGGCCGTTGCCCCCGTCCTCCGATAGTACATTTGAATCAAGGTGCCAATGCGAAGGATTCTGAGTGAACCGTGGAAATCTTTAATCGGTTCTGAAAAACCGCGATGGAACCGTCCGTTGAGGTGATAACCGCAGAAGATGTAAGCTTGCCCGCGGTCACCGCGCTTTGAAAGACCGATTGGGAAAAGCTGCGGATCGCTGTGCGCCTGGTCTTGCTCGACCACGCCGCAAGCCAAGATTTGGTCCATATTCGTGAGACCTGTCAAGAAGCGGATGTGGCAGTCGATCTGAACGTCGAAATCGCCCCGGAACTTGTATCGGGTTGCCAGCCCCCCTTTGCTGAATCCCCCGGTTTTGGTTTCGATGCGTAGCTGGCCGTCCTCGGCGGTCAGGTCGGCCAGCCGGATGTTTTCCAGGTGTGCATCACTGAAAACGGTTGCCGTTTTTTCCCACAGATCAGTGCGAAAACGATCGAACCGATCATTGTAATCCGCCAGCTTGCTCTGGGGAAGGCTTTCATCGATTCGGACCCCAATCGGGTCGGATGCACAACTCCAGAGGATCGTGGAAGAGATCAACCCGATCGCAGCGATGATAAAGAGCTGTGATTTTCGCATCGAATCAGGCCTCCCGGCGGCTAAAGCCAGCATGTATGTCAGTTTAGAAAAGGAAGACGAAGGCATAATGTCAAGATGGATATATACAGCGACAGGGCAATGCCGGTCAACGATGCTGGAGACTTGGGTGCCGAAGGGCTTCCATCGGCTGCGGCCGAGGGAATCTCACAGCCCCGTGGTGGGACGGCGGCGGCCGAAGCGCGCCTCGCAGGGGGCGTTTTTGGTGACGTGGCGGGAAAGCTTGTTGCACCAGATCGACTGCCAGGTGCGGCAGGCGCCGTCCAGGGCGTCTTCCCGGGCAAAATCGGCATGGGGGCAGCGCAGGTCGCACCAGCGGATGCGGCTGGTGGTCACGCCGGCGTTGGGGGTTTTGGAAGGCTTCGCCATAGCGGAATCGTTTTAGCGGTTTCAGCGCTCGGAAACGGGAAGCCGGAAGCCGGAAGCAGGCAATCAGAGCCGCCCGTGGCAGTCGGACCGACGGTTTGCTGGCACCTATACCGTCTCCAGGCCATTTTCTTGTAGTGAACGGCCTCCGTGCCGTTCATGGTCTGCCCGGGCATCGATCGGCACGACACGGAGGTCGTGCCCGACGGAAAACCGCTTTTTCACCTGGGGTCTCGTAAAAGAGCGCAGAAAAAACACAAGAATCGCCAAGCACAAAACCGCCTATCCGAACAGCTCCAGGTCCAGCTTCCGGTCGCGGATGTGTTCGGTCACCCTGGCGATGAAATCCGCGTGCTTCACCCCGTACTGCACCTTCCCGTCCAAGGTCCGCACCGCCAGGGTTCCGGCCTCCTTTTCCTTTCCACCGATGGTCAAAATCAGCGGGATGTTCTGGAGCTGGGCCTCCCTGACCTTCTTGTTGAGGCTTTCGCTCCGGTCGTCGACTTCCGTGCGAAGGCCGGCGCCGACAAGGGACCGGCTGACCTCCTTGGCGTAGGAGACCAGGTCGTCGTTGATGGGCAGCAGCACCACCTGCACGGGCGCCATCCATAGGGGGAACTTCCCGGCGAAGTGCTCCACCAGGATCCCCATGAACCGTTCGATGGAGCCGAACACCGTCCGGTGGATCATGATCGGCCGCCGCCTTTCGTTGTCCCGGTCCACGTAGGTCAGATCGAAGCGCTCGGGCAGCGACATGTCCAGCTGGATGGTGCCGCACTGCCAGGTGCGGCCCAGGGCGTCGCGAATATGGAAATCGATTTTCGGCCCGTAGAAGGCGCCGTCGCCCTCGTTGACCTGGTATGGCTGGCCGTAGGCTTCCAGGGCGGAGCGGAGGCCTTCGGTGGCCTGCTCCCACTGCTCGTCGCTGCCGATCGACTTTTCCGGCCGGGTCGAAAGCTCCAGGTGAAACCCGAGGCCGAAGGTGCGGTACATCCGCTCTTCCAGGCGCAGCAGATCCAGGATCTCGCCCTGGATCTGGTCCGGGGTCATAAACAGGTGCGCATCGTCCTGGTGAAAGGCCCGGACCCGGAACAGACCCGACAGCACCCCGGACAGTTCGTGCCGGTGAACCAGGCCGATCTCTGCGGCCCGGATCGGCAGCTCCCGGTAGGAGTGGGGGCGGCTCCGGTACAGGAGCATCCCACCGGGGCAGTTCATCGGCTTGATGGCGTAGTCGTCATCGTCCACGGATGTAAAATACATGTTTTCCCGGTAGTTTTCCCAATGGCCGCTGCGCTCCCACAAAATCCGCTTGAGAATGATGGGGGTCTTGGTCTCCACGTACCCGGCGGCCTGGTGCTCCGCCCTCCAGTAGTCGAGCAGCATGTTCCAGACGACCATCCCCTTGGGATGGATGAAGGCCATCCCCGGCGCCTCGTCGTGGAAGCTGAACAGGTCCTGGGCCTCGCCGATCTTGCGGTGGTTTCGCCGCTTGGCCTCTTCCAGAAAATGGAGGTACTCGTCGAGCTCCTTTTTGTTGAAAAACGCCGTGCCGTAGACCCGCTGGAGCTGGGCTTTGCTCTGGTCCGCCCGCCAGTAAGCGCCGGAGACCTTCATCAGCTTGATGGCCTTGATAAAGCCGGTGTGGGGCAGATGCGGCCCCCGACACAGATCGGTGAATTCTCCCTGCTTGTAAAAAGAAATGGTGCCGTCTTGAAGATCCTCGATCATCTCCAGCTTGTAGGGTTCGCCCCGATAGAATTTCTTTGCCTGCTGCTTGGGCACCTCCTGCCGGCGGATGGGTATCTTCTCTTTGATGATCTTCTGGATCTCGGCTTCGATTTTGGGGAAATCGTCCTCCGAGAGGGGTTCCATGTCGATGTCGTAGTAGAAACCGCCTTCCACCACCGGCCCGATGGTCAGCTTCGCCTCCGGATAGAGCCGCAAAATGGCCTGGGCCATGACGTGGGCGGCACTGTGGCGCAGCACTTCGAGCGCCTCGGGGTCTTTGGGGGTGATCAGCCGCACCTGGGCGTCTCGGTCGATTTCGCGGTACAGATCGATCAGCTTTCCGTCGACTTCCATGGCAACGGCATTGCGGGCAAGGCCCTCGCTGATGCTTCTGGCCACGTCCTCGCCGGTGACCGGCGCCTCAAACGGCTTTATACTTCCGTCAGGAAATGTTATCTGGACCATGATAAAAACGCTCCGCGTTTTTATGAAAGAGCGGGTTCGCCGCTCGTATGAAAGTAAAAAGAAGGGTTCTGCCGGGTCGTCCGGTGCAAGACATAAAAAGGGGGTTCCCCCGGTCACCGAACCCCACGAAAAGCAGTTCATCATTTTTTCCGGCCGGCGCAGCCAGCCGGAAAAAATTAAGGTAGGAAATATGCCGAAAGCGGTCAAGAAAAAAGTCGAGACGACAGCCCGGGACGGATTTTGCTTCGTCGATTCCGACGATGCGTTTCAGCGGCTCGTGAACCGCCTGGAAGGCGTCGACCGGTTTGCCTGCGACCTGGAGGCCGATTCCATGTTCCACTTCCGGGAGAAGGTCTGTCTGATCCAGCTCGCCGACCGCGGTCAGGTGTTTATCGTCGACCCGTTCACGATCCAGGATTCATCTGCGTTTCGCCGTCTGTTTGCCTCGCCGGGCATCTGCAAAGTTTTTCACGGGGCAGACTACGACGTACGAAGCCTCTACCGGGATTTCGGGGTGGAAATCGAAAACCTGTTCGACACCCAGATCGCCGTCCGGTTTCTCGGGATCGAGGAGACGGGGCTCGAATCGGTGCTTCACCGGTTTTTCGGCCTGAAACTCGACAAGAAATTTCAGAAAAAGGATTGGTCCCGGCGCCCCCTTCCGGAAGAGATGATCGCCTATGCAGCAGGGGATGTGGACCATCTGCTGGCCCTTTCCGATCTGCTCGAGGAAAAGCTCGCCGCCCTTGGCCGCCTTTCCTGGGTCGAGGAAGAGTGCCGGATCCTGAGCGGTGTCCGGCCGATGGAGGAAAACAACGACCCCCTTTTTCTGCGCTTCAAGGGAGCCGGCCGCCTGCGCCCCAGAGGACTCGCCGTCCTGGAGGCCCTCCTTCAATACCGGAAAAAGGTGGCCAAAGCAAAGGACCGCCCCTTTTTCAAGACCTTAAGCAACGCATCGATGCTGGCGCTGGCCAAAGCGCGACCCCGAAGCGTTAAGAAACTGAAGGCGAGCGGGGCGGTCAGCGACCGCCAGGTTCAGATGTACGGCGAAGATCTGATTGCCGCCATCGACCAGGCCATGAAGATCGATGAAGACCGGCTCCCGGTCTATCCGCGGAAACGGCCTCCGAAAACGAACCCGGCGGTACCGAACCGGATGCGGCTTCTCCGCGCCTGGCGGGACCGGTGCGCCCGACAGCTCGGACTCGATCCGTCGGTGGTTTTGACCAAATCGCTGTTGACCGCCATCGCCGTGGTGAACCCCTCCACGCCCGAGGAACTGGAAAAGGTGCCGGAGATGAGAAACTGGCAGCGCGAAACGTTCGGCCGGCAGATCGTGGCTGCGCTGCGCAGGGGCAAAGGCAGCTGATGGAAGAAAAAGTCAGGTTCTTTTCCGAAGAAATTTCCCTCGAAGGGCTGATGACCCCGGCAAGCGGCAAACGGGGTGTGGTCATCACCCACCCCCACCCCCTCTACGGAGGGGACATGTACAATCCCGTGGTGGAATGCCTCCAGGGGGTCTTCACGGCCCGCGGGTTTGCCACCCTCCGGTTCAATTTCCGGGGTGTCGGAAAGAGCGAGGGCGGCTACGGCGAGGGCGACGGCGAGGTGAACGACGTGCTGGCTGCAGCCGGCTTCTTGCAGCAGCAGGGTGCAACGGGGAAAATCGAGCTGGCCGGCTACAGCTTCGGGGCCTGGGTCAACGCCCGGGTCCCTCGGGGGCAGAAGGGGATCGGCCGCTTGACCATGGTCTCTCCTCCGGTGGCCTTCATCGATTTTTCCGACATCCCCGCGATGCCGAACCTGTTTCTGGTGGTCACCGGCAGCCGGGACGACATCGCTCCGGCCGAAGAGATCCGGCCGCAGCTTTCCCGGTGGAATCCGGCGGCGGTCTTTGAAATCATCGAAGGCGCCGACCACTTCTACTGGGGGCATCTGGATGTGCTTCGAGAGGTGCTGGAGCGGCATGTTCATCCGGAAGCGGCGGGGAAAAGAACCCCATAAGTTCATTCCTGCAGCAGGTGGAAGGTGGAAGGACCCTGGATCCTCGATCCTGGATGCTGGATCACGGCACACCGCGGTTGATTCCGGATTCCGGGTTCTGAGTTCTGGATTCTGAGTTCCGGGTTTTTCCCTTTGTGTTATTCTTGACAAATTACGGATCTCGCTGATTGTATGCGAAGAATCAACAACGAACCCATAGGAGTTGTCGCAACATGATCAACGTCGGATTTGTCGGATGGCGGGGGATGGTCGGTTCGGTGCTCATGGAGCGCATGGTCGCCGAGGGCGATTTTTCCGGCTTTGCACCGCGGTTTTTTTCCACCTCCCAGGTCGGGGCCCCAGGACCCGATGTGGGCCTCGACGCGCCGCCGGTGGAGGACGCCAGCGACCTGGACCGGTTGGCGCAGATGGACATTATCGTCTCCTGCCAGGGGGGCGGCTACACCGCCGGCACCCATCCCGAACTTCGCAGACGGGGCTGGAAGGGCTACTGGATCGACGCGGCCTCCACCCTTCGGATGGAAAAAGAAAGCGTCATCGTCCTGGACCCGGTCAACCGGAAAATCATCGACCGGGCCCTGGCAGGCGGCATAAAAGACTATATCGGCGGAAACTGCACGGTGTCCCTGATGCTGATGGCCCTGGGCGGGCTCTTTGAAAGAGACCTGGTCGAGTGGCTGACTTCCATGACCTACCAGGCGGCGTCCGGGGCCGGCGCCAACAACATGCGCGAGTTGGTGGCGCAGATGAAGGGCATCGGCGATGGCGCGGAAGCCATCCTCGCAGACCCGGCCTCGGCGATCCTGACCCTCGACCGGAACGTGACCGAATATCTGCGCTCCTCCGAAATCCCCACCACCTGCTTCGGGGCCCCCCTGGCGGCCAGTCTGATCCCCTGGATCGACAAGGCCATGGAAAGCGGCCAGACCAAGGAGGAATGGAAGGGGTTTGCCGAGACCAACAAAATTATGGGACGCCAGGTGAGCCCGATCCCCATCGACGGTCAGTGCGTGCGGATCGGGTCGATGCGCTGCCACAGCCAGGCTTTTACGATCAAGCTGAAGCAGGACCTTCCCTTGGCGGAGATCGAAGCGATCATCGCCGGCCACAACGATTGGGTCGAATTGGTGGAAAACACCAAGGAGGCCACCCTGGCCCGGCTTTCGCCGGCGGCCGTGTCCGGCACCCTGGCCGTGCCGGTGGGAAGGCTCCGGAAGCTGAACACCGGCCCGGGGTTTGTCACCGCATTCACCGTGGGGGACCAGCTCCTGTGGGGGGCGGCAGAGCCGCTTCGGCGGATGCTTCAGATCCTCCTTGAACATCTCGGATAAATTCGCTGCCGCGACTCGACGATGGTCGCGCCATTTGCAAATCGCCACCGGATAAAGAGCATACCCTTACCCTGGCGCTGATGAGGCAGGTCTCACCGCCACCTGCGCCCCGGGCAAAAGCGAAAAGAAATTCGGTGCGGTGTGAAAATTCTTTCAACCGGAACGAATCGATAGTGGCTCAGCGGTGGGGCATGGCTTGATCAGCTACCCTAGGCGATATCAGGCGGTCATACCGCAGGCGCGATCGAGAAATCGGCGGGTCTTTTCCGGAATCCAGGTGATTCGGAGAAGAACCCTGAATCGGTCCGGCCGATGTTGATCCGCAGCAACCGACGAGACAGTGGCATAGGCGTCTGAAATGTCCCCCCCTGATTCCGCCAGGCGGATCCGCAGGCTTCCGTTGACCGGGATTTTTTCCGACAGGACCACTTCGAGACACCGGCGACCCGTCGCCACGATGACGGCCTCCAACGGCGCCCCGGAGACCTCCTTTGCGTCCAGCCCCTGCACCCGGACCGTCACCGGTCGCTGGAGCTGCTGCAGCGGATCGGGCTCGGCCGGGGCAAGATCCACCTTCCAGCTGCCCCCGATGCCCACCACCTCATAGAGGCGCAATGGGTCGGCGATCCCCTTCAATTCCACGTCCATCTGCCTGCGCACCGAAACGACGCCGGCCACCTTTGAACGGGTGCTTTCGCCGATCAGGACCTGCCCCCCGACGGTGATCGATTCGATGCGAAAGGCCGTGTTCACCGGACTTCCCACCGCCGTGTACTTGGCCCTGGCCTCCGAGCCGATGCTGCCGACCACCACCTGCCCGGTCTCGATGCCGATGCCCATGCTCAGCTCGGGCAGGTGGCCCTGGCGCTGCTCCCGGTTGATCTCCGCCAGGGCGTTTTGCATGCTCAGGGCGCAGGCCACGGCCCGTTCGGCCTCCTGTCCGCGCAAAATGGGCGCACCGAAATAGACCAGCAGCCCGTCTCCCTGCAGCTCGCTGACGGTTCCCCCGAACCGGGAGACGATGTCGACCATTACCGCCAGGTATCGGTTCAGGATTTCGATCACCCTCTGGGGGGAAAGTTCACCGGAAAGGGCCGTAAATCCCCGCAGGTCCGACACGAGAAACGTGACCTCCCGAAGTTCCCCCTCAACCTGGAGCCCCTCCGGTGCGTCCAGGATCTCTTCGACCACCTCGTTGCTCAGATATCGGCCGAAAGTGGCGCGAATCAGATCCCGCTGCCGGAGTCCCTCCAGTTTTTCCCGCTCCTCGTTGACATACCGGAACACCAGGATCACCACTGAAGCCAGCAACACGAACAGGCTCGGTCGAATCACATTGAGAATCAGACCGGCCTGGAGAAAGACGCCTGCGGCAATAGCGACATAGGCGGCGCCGACCGCGGCCATCCCGAGGCTGAACGCGACCGAAGGAGCGAAAAGGGCCAGGGCCATCACCACCAGGAGCACTGCCAGATCCACCAAAAACGACGCGGGCCCCTTGAGCTCCTCCAAAAAGGACCCGCGCAGGATGCTGTCGATCACCTGGGCATGGACGCCGCTCAGGGGAAAGGCCGGATCACCGGGGACCGGCCCGATGTCCGAGGCACCGGTCGACACGTCGGAGACCACGACGATTTTCCCCTCCAGCTCTTTGGCCCACATCTCCATTTCGAATCGGTCGTCGGAAGCGGCAAACACGTCGGCCAGGTTGTAGTGGTCGAAGCGCTCCCAGCCGCCGATGAAGTTGACCAGGAAGTTGCCCCGGTCGTCGATGGGCAGGCGCAAGGTTTGCCGGGACCCGTCGGCCAGGTGGGCGTCTTTGAGGTAGACGGCATCGCCCGGGCGGACCAGAATCTGGCGGGGCTTGACCTGAAGCTGGTCACAGGCCACCGCCAGGGGCAGGCTCGGAAAGAAACGCTCGCCGCGCCTCACCAGCAGCGGAATTCGGCGCAGGACCCCGTCCCGGTCGAACCGGATGCTGATCGACCCCAGACCCCGGGCGGCGTCGGCCAGTCGTCGAAACGTCAGCAGCGGATCGGTGCCGCTCCATATCCGGGAGGGGTCTCCGTCCACCGTCAGCGCCCATCCACTTTCTTCGACCGGCGCGGCGACCGGTTCTTCAGAGAGACGGAAGGCGGCGCCGAAAAAGACGTTGCCGGCCCTTTGCGTGGCCTCGATCATGGCCTGGTCCCGGGCGGGATCCCGCGGCTGGGCGAAGATGAAATCCCACAACTGGGCGTCCACCTTCATCTGATGAAGGTTTTCGATCACGCGGGCAAAATGGGCGCGGTTCAGGTAGCGAGTGCCGAAGGCGGCCACGCTGGAATTGGTCAGATCGAGGTGGACGACCTTCGACTTCGGCAACGCAGCAGGGGCAAGCCTGCGGTTTCGCAGTTCATAGAGCTGATCCACGACCCGCAGATTCCATATCTCGAAAATGCCGGGCAGCAGGTGAAACCCGGTCAGGGCCGCGACGAAGGCGAGACCGACCAGTGCGGCGGCTGCGGGCCGTCTGCGTCTAGCGGCGGTGGTCAATGGTAAAGGTCCTGCTGTAGAAGCCCTGCGACTCGATATCGACGGCGTAGTCGGCGATGTCAAGTGCGGCAGGATCGATTTTCGGCGGTTTTTGGACCCCGCGGAGCTGACCCATCACGGTCGCGGGGCGCTCTGCCGTGGACTTGAATCCGCGGTGTTCCCAACGAAGCCGACGGATCTCGTCATCGATGCGGTCGGCCGTTTCGTTTTTCTCCGGGCCTGCGGCGGCGGCCTCGTACCGAACCAGAAGCGCCTCCAGGTCAGTCAGCCGGCGATCCGAGGCGATCAGGCTGAAGATCTCCTCCCCCGGGTTTGCGTCGAGCTGAAACCACTGGCCGCCGGGAGGCAGCGTGAAGGAGCCGCCCGGGGCCCGGGGCTCGTCGTATGCCCCGGGCCGCTGCGGGTATAGCAAATGAAGCTCGTTCTGGCTGCTGCGGTAGATCAGGTAGATGAAGGTGCCGTCCTCGGGTTCCACCAGGATCTTGAACCGGTCCCCGGTTTTCAGCGCCGTGTCTCGAACGATGGGCGACACCTGCTCGCCGCCGTTTTCTCCGGTAATGGCCACAAAGGCCCAGCGAAGCATCACCGTTTTTGGCGAGTCCGCATCGGCAACGGCGGCAGCAAAGACAAGGACCGACAACATCAAAAAGGCGACCCCGGTCGCAGCGGCCTTTACCATGTTTTCCTCCTTTTACTTTATCGTGCTGCACTCGTGAAACAGGGCAAGGGGGCACACGTTCCGGCAATAATCGTGGTCAAGCCCTGAAAACAGCCGCGTGATCGCCTCTCCCTTGTGCTCCATCAAGCAGGAGCTGTCGATCATGCACTCGCTGTCGATCTCGTTGACAAATCCGCTTCTGGTGAAGGACTCCATCACCGGGCGGTGCACCGCCATCATGCCCAGCCGGATGTTTCGCCGGCGAAGCTCCTCGTTGAGCGACCGCAGTTCGTCGATGCCGGTGATGTCGATAAAGCCGACGGCCTGCAAATCGAGCAGCAAAAAGCGCAGGGGCGTGCCGACCCGGTTGACCCGATACATGATGTGCTCTGCCGTGTACTCGGCGTTGGCAAAATACATGACATTGTCCAGGCGGAGGTGGAGAATCTGGGGGCAGCTGGGCTTGTCGGCCAGGTCGGCATTGACGAACATGTTGTATTCGGGGTCTTTGGTGATGCGAACGATCCGGGGGTGCATCGTTTTCCACAGGAAAAAGATCAAGGAAATCATCACACCGATCAACAGCGCGTAATCGGGCGCTGACACCAGGGCCAGGACAAAGACCGTGATCGCCACGATCCCGTCGTGGCGGTTCATCTTCCATAGCGACAGCACTTCTTTGGGATGAAACAGGAGCAGCACCGCACTGATGACCAGCGCGGCCAGGGCCGCCCGCGGGATGAAGGTGAGCAGCGGGGTTAAAAACAGCAGGGCCACCACGACGATGATGCTGGAAACGACGCTGGAAATCCCGGTCTTGGCACCGGCCGAAAAATTGATGGCCGTCCGGGAGAAAGAACCGGCCACCGGATAGCACTGGAGAAAGGATCCGATCAGGTTGGCCATTCCCTGACCGATGAATTCCTGGTCTGCGTCCACCTTCTGCTTGGTTTCAGAAGAGATGGCCTTGCCCACCGAGTAGGTCTCGGCGAAGCTGACCAGGGCGATGACCACCGCAGGCCCGATGAGGGAAAAGCCCACATCCATGTCGAACATGGGCAGCTTCGGCCGGGGAAGGCCGCTGGGAATCTGGCCGATCACCACCACCCCGGATTCGTGCAGGTTGAAAAAGTAGACGGCGGAACCGGTCAGGGCCAGGGCGATGAGCCCTGCCGGTATCTTCGGATTCATCCGCTTCAGGCCGTAGATAATGACAAAGGAAAGCACACCGATCACGGCGGTCGTAAAATGGATCGAGGTCAGCCGCCGGAGGATCTCCAGCAGCATCGTGAAGATGTACTCGTGCCGGCCGACCGAAAGCCCCAGCAGGTGCGGGAGCTGGGTGGCGGTGATGATCAAGGCAGCGGCAGCGGTGAACCCTTTCACCGCCGAGTGGGAAATAAAGGCCATGACCTGCCCCAGCTTGAAGACGCCCACCACCAGGTAGATCAGACCGACCAGGTGAGCCAGCAAAATGGCCATTTCCACGTAGAGCCGGCTGCCCGGTTCGGCCATGGGGGTCAAGGTGGTGAGCACGAGCAGGCTCATGATGGCGATGGGGCCGGTTCCCATCTGTCGCAGGCTTCCCCACAGGGCTCCGATCCAGGGGGTCACCGAAGCGGCATACAGCCCGTAGACCGGGGGAAGCCCCGCCAGCATGGCATAGGCCATGGCCTGGGGGATGAGCACGACGGCCACGGTCAGTCCGGCAACGGCGTCGCTGCGAAAGGTCGGCGCATCGTAGCCCCTGAGCCATTCGACAAACGGGAAAAGCCTGCGTGTCAGGGAGCGGGAGCGGCTCGGATTGATCATCGCCCGGGAACCTCTCTCTGGCGGTACCGTGTTGGTGGGCGAATCGAAGATTGCTGGAAATGGTAGAAAATTCAGGCGGTGCCGTCAAGGACAAAGCCCCGACGAGAATTGACAGGCCGGGCGCCATCGACTATTGACATGTCAGCATCAGGCGCCCGAATGTCCACGTTGTTCTGCCGGAGAAAAACGCTTCGGAATCGCACGTATTTCATCGGGTTTGCCAAGAAGACAAACACCACGGAGGGTCCATATGCAGGTGTATCCGATTCCGATGGTTCCAGGGCCGGTCAAGGTTCCCCAGTCCGTTTTGGATGCCTACCAGGTCAACTACGGGTCCGCAGACCTGGAGGTGGAATTTTTCGAACTCTACGATCGCTGCGAAAAGAACCTGCAGCGGATCATGGCAACCCGAAACCCGATGGTGATCGCCTCCGGGGAGGGAATGCTGGCCCTGTGGGGGGCGCTGAACAGCTGCCTTTCACCCGGCGATCGGGTGCTGTCGATCGGAACCGGCGTCTTTGGAGACGGCATCGGGGACATGGCCGGGCAGGTCGGCGCCGAGGTTCGCAAGATCTTGCTTCCCTTCGACCGGACGATTTCCGAACTGGATGAAATCGAAGCCGCCGTCGCCGACTTCCGGCCGAAGATGATCACAGCGGTTCACTGCGAAACCCCTTCCGGGACCCTGAATCCCCTGGCCGGTCTCGGCGATCTGAAACAGGCCATGAAGGTGCCGCTGCTCTACGTGGATGCGGTTTCGAGCATCGGCGGCACACCGGTGCTCACCGACGAATGGCACATCGACCTGTGTCTGGGCGGCTCCCAGAAATGCCTCTCTTCGCTTCCGGACCTGTCGTTTCTGGCGGTCAGCGACGAAGCCTGGGAGATGGTCGAAGAGGTCGGCTACGCCGGCTACGATGCCCTGGCCCCCTTTCGAAACGCCCGGGAAAACCGATTTTTTCCCCACACCCCCAACTGGCACGGCATCGCGGCATTGAGCACCGGGGCCGAAGGGATACTGAACGAGGGGCTCGATGCCTGCTTTGCCCGGCACGAGGCGGTGGCGGACCTGTGCCGGAAAGGGCTTGCCCAAATCGGCATCGACCTTTTCCCGGCAGCAGGTTCAGTGCCGTCGCCCACCGTCACGGCGGCCGAGATCCCCGATGGCATTTCGTGGAAAGAGTTCGACGCCCGTCTGCGGGCCGAGGGGCTGGTGGTGGGCGGCAGCTACGGACCGATGGCCGACAAGGTCTTCCGGATGGGACACATGGGCTCCCAGGCCGACCAGGAGCTGGTGAAACAGGCGCTGGGGGTAATCGGTAAGGTCCTGTAGGTCATGCGGTTTATCGGTTGATTAATTGATTGGTCAAATGGGAAGGAGGAGCTCCGACAGGGGCGCTTGTCTGGCCGGCGGCGCAATGAACGCATCAACCAGTCAACCGTCTTCAAGGGACCGGCGCACCAGCAGATCCACGCACAGCCGGATATTGTCCGGCGTGTAGATCCGCAAATCGCCGCGATAGAAGCGCTTGAACAGCGCCGGTTTGAGTTCCGCTTCCGCCCGCCCGCTTTCCAGCTCCGAGACGATCTCCTGCCGGAGTTTTCGTGCCGATTGCAGGGTCCGCTCGAACACTTCCGTTGCCCGGGCCCCCCGCCAGATCCGCTCATGCGGAAATGCGAGCACCTGCGCCGGATAGGCGGCCAGTCGCTGAATGGTGTCGATGTAGTCCCGATAGGCGTGGAAAAAAACCGGGAAGATCTCTTCGTCGGAGATCTGAAACCCGAGGGAATCGGAAACGAAAAGCACCCGGTCCTCGGCCAGCCAGGCGGCCAGACCGCAGGGGCTGTGACCCGGCGCGTCGATCAGTTCCAGAAACCGGCCGCCGCCCAGCGGGACCCGATCTCCGCCTTCTACGGTTCTGTCCACCGGGATCCGCTCCGGCGCCGCTGCCGGAAAATCGTCCGTGGCCGGAGCACCGGAAAGGGTTTCTTGCATCTTCCGGTCCTGCTCGAAAAAGCCGGCCACCACCTTGGGCTTGCCCAGGACACGGGCGGCTGCAGGCGAGGCGAGCACTTCGGCATCGGGGAAATGCCCGCGCAGGACGGGAATACCGCATACGTGATCGAAGTGGGCGTGCATGGCCAGCAGACTGCCGGGGGCCGGCAGCCCGGCTTCGGAAAGCTGGGACGCCAGATCGCGGGCGCTTGCGGAAACGCCGCATTCGATCAGAACGGCCGGATCGCCGCCGACCAGGTAGTGGTGGAAGTGATCGTTTCCGCAGACTGCAACGCGATCCGATATCCGTTTGACCACAGGTCGGCCCCTCATTGATCTTTTCCGTTTTCGCGGAACGCGAAACCATAAAATCGCGGAAGCGGTTTTATTCAGACATGCCCGTGCTTCGGCACGATGCAGATGAACCGGAAGGGGCCCTGGCCTGCGTTTTGAAACTGGTGAAGGCTGCCGGCCGGCACGTAGGCATAGGAACCGGCCCGGACCGAATGGTCCTTGCCGTCCACGTGAAGGGTGCCGACCCCCTCCACCACGAAGTTGATGTGGGGCCAGTCGTGGGTGTGCCGCGGGGAAAAGCCGCCTTTGCCCAGCTCGATGATCCGCATCACGTAGTCCGACCATCCCTGCTCCGGTGAGATGAGCACCTTCATCGCGGCGTTTTTCACTTCCAGATTCTCGATG
>JASFPT010000022.1:0-25563 GCA_050115795.1 Desulfobacterales bacterium | reverse complement strand
GGCCTCCGCCATGGACAGCCCTTCGTCCATCATGGCCGCGACCACCAGATCGCCGATGCCGGTGCCTGCCTCGCCGGCGCCCAGAAAAAGAATTTTCTGGTCCCCCAGATTCGTATTGGTCACGCGCAGCGCGGCATAAAGGCCGGCAAGGGCCACGGATGCCGTTCCCTGGATGTCGTCGTTGAACGTGCAAATCCGTTCACGGTATTTTTTCAGCAATCGGAACGCGTTCCGGTTGCCGAAATCTTCGAATTGGATGAGGGTGTGGGGGAAATTGTCCTCCACGGCGTTGATGAATTCCTCGATCAGGTCGTCGTAGGCCTCACCCCGTATCCGTTCGTGCTTCATTCCAAAATAGAGCGGATCTTTCAGAAGATCGAGATTGTTGGTGCCCACGTCGATGGTGACCGGCAGGCACCAGGACGGATGGATCCCCGCGCAGGCCGTATACAGCGCGAGCTTGCCCACCGGGATCCCCATGCCGGCCGCGCCGAGATCGCCAAGCCCGAGAATGCGTTCACCGTCGGTCATGACAATGACGCGCACGTTGCGGTTGGGCCAGTTTCTCAGGATATCGGAAAAATGGCCCTTGTTCCGGGTGGAGACAAAGACGCCCCTGGGCCTTCTGAAGATGTGAACGAATTCCTGGCAGGCTTTTCCAACGGTGGGCGTGTAAATGATGGGCAGCATTTCCTCGAGGTGTTCCGACAAGACGCGATAAAACAGGGTCTGGTTTCGGTCCTGAAGGGCCACCAGGAAAATGTAGCGTTCCAGGTCCGTGGTCTTGCGGTAATAGTTGCCCATCACCCGGACGACCTGCTCTTCCATGGTGTTGATGCCGGGGGGGACCAGTCCCCGAAGCCCGAGCGCGATTCGTTCTTCGAAGGAAAAGGCGGTCCCCTTGTTGAACGCCGGGTCGTTGAGCAGCTGGAAGCCGGTGGGAAACCTGGTGGACAGTGCCGGCGGACGATTCGATGGATCAAAAGACGACATGCGGGACTCCTTTTGGTTGACTTGGCGGATGGGTCGCCCGGCATTTCCTGAATGCGCTTATCCGCTCAGCAGCAGTCGGAAACAAACAGGTTTTCAATTGCCACGAAGAACACGCAGTGCATGAAGGCAACGCCTTGAAAAGAAATTGCAGTTCTTTGTACATGTTGTGAACTTCGTGGTGAAAAGAGGGCGACTTGGGTATTTCTGAGAACCGGATTCGTGGAAAATCCGGCTTAGGGGCTCAGCCCACTGATAGCGAAAGCAAAACAAATCAGGCGATTGTGCAGAAAAAAGGAGGCCTTATTTAACGAGAGAACGACCATATCGATTTCCTATAGGCCCATGTTCCAAATAGCAAGAATAATTCCGTTTCCATGGGCATGCACTGCCCGAAGCCGACCATGTGGCGATGCCGGAAAGTAAGCGCCCAGATCGACCGGGGAAGTGGCTTCGGATTCAGGGATCTGTCCATCTTTCAGGATCCTGCATCTTGAGATGACTGTAGGCGGCCTGTGTCGGCGGATAGGATAAAATTCGATGTGATTTATATTGGTTGCGATGGAAGTTGAGCATTTGTATTAAATCCGGGATCAGGCAACATCGTTTTGCTGCAGCCGGCCGCACTGCTTCTTACGAAGCTCGTGTGGGCAAATGGATCGATCGCTTCTCCGGATCGGGATGGCTGCGGAAACAGATGGCGGTGTGGCCGATCAGGCCGGCCACCTGACAGCCGGTGGCGGACTCGATTTTCGAAAGAATCTCTGCCTTCTGCTCTTTTTCTTTGAATTCGTTGAACTTGATCTTGATCAACTCGTGGTCGTTCAGGGCCTGTTCCACCGATTTGAGCAATGCGCCGGTGACGCCCTGGCGGCCCACGATAACCACCGGCCGAAGGGCGTGGGCCAGCCCCCGAAGGTACTTTTTTTCAAACCCCTTGAGCGCTTCCATGAAAATCGAGTTCTCCTGTGGGCGGCGCGCTGAAGCGCCGCGGCTGCATGCGGTTTTCTGCCGGTTTTATACAAGGCAAAGCCAAATGTGGCAACCCGGTGGATATCTGGCCCGGAAACGCGCCCCCTGCTTTGTCAGTTCTGCCGATTTTTCTTGACGTGGAGGGGCCTCGCAGATATTATGAGACATATCCCAATAGAAAGGAGGTGAGTCATCGATGAAGTTCAGCGACCTTTTTTTGCCGAAAATTGCGCGATCCGATCCGGAGGTCCGCAAACAGGCGGTCGCCGCTGAAATTGACGTTGAGCTGCTCAAGAGAGTGATCGAAAACGATTCGAATCCTGAAGTCCGCGAACTGGCCCAGAAGCGCATCAAAGAATTGCGCGCATAGGCCCGCCTACCATCGCTGAAGCGTAAAAACCGGTAACCCGGAGTGAGCAGCAAGCGCTTCTTGCCCTGATTGAAAACGCGCTTTTCCCCTCGGGTGCTGTATTTTTTCAGCATTCCCAAACCGGGCAGGGGTGGTGTGCATTCAATCAGAAAAATGATAACCATCAGAATTTAATGTGAATTGTAATATTTCAAGCACAATTTCAGAAAATAGTCGCCCCTCCTGATGCACGACGCAATCATCTTTGCCACAGCCGGTCGGGGCGCCTGACGGCGCTGAGGGCGTTGATCCCCGATACCGGCTGTCCCCCCATTTGGCGTTCTCTATCCCTGCTGCTGGCTTTCCGCCCTGCCTGCTATACCTGGGCGATCGTCACGCTGGGCGTATTCTGATCGGGATCCTTGCTGAACCCCCGGACGATCAAAATGGTGGCCTCTTTCTCCGCCAGCCGGAAATTCCGGACCGCTTCGCGTGCAAAGGACAGGGGCTCTTCGATCTGACCCGGTTTAGCTGTAATCGGAAAAACGCCCCAAAGCAGGTTGGCAACCCGACAGGCGTGCATATCCGGACAGATTCCAATGATCGGCGCCGCCGGCCGAGCCGCGCTCATGACCGAAAGGGATCGGCCCTGAAGCGAAATGACGACGATGGCACGTACCAGAAGATTGCGGGAAAGATGGGCCATCGACTCGGACAGGGCGTCTTCCACGGACAGCGGCGGGTCGGCCTTGTGGACCTTGGTCAGTGTGCCGAACGCACCCTGTTCCCAGAGATAGCCCTCGGTCTGGCGGGCGATTTCGTCCATGATCCGGACGGCGGCCACCGGATGCCTGCCGGCAGCGGTCTCCCCCGACAGCATTACCGCATCGGCACCTCCCCGGACGGCGGTGGCCACATCGGTCACCTCCGCCCGGGTGGGGCGGGGGTGTTCGATCATCGACTCAAGCATCTGGGTGGCAACGATGACCGGCTTTCGGTGTACCCGGGCGCGGTCGATCAACTGGTACTGGACCGTGGGAACCGCCTGGGGCGGGAGTTCGACACCCAGATCGCCCCGGGCAACCATGACGGCGTCGGAGGCAGCCAGAATCTCATCGATATGCTCGAGGGCCTCGGGCTTTTCGATCTTGGCGACGATGGCCACCGAATGACCGGACTCCCTTACGATTTCCCGCAGCTGAAGGATCTCCTCTGCCTGTCGGACAAAGGAAAGGGCCAGAAAGTCGACCCCCATACCGAGGGCAAAACGGGCGTCCTTGCGGTCGGTTTCTGTCAAAGCCGGGGCTGACACGGAAACGCCCGGCAGATTCATTCCCTTGTGATCGCTCAGCATCCCGCCGGAAATCACATCGCATTGGATCTCGGTTCCTTCCACGGCACGGACACGCAATTCGATATTGCCGTCGTCGAGCAGGATCCGGTCCTTCACTTTCACGTCGTCGGCCAGGGCTCGGTATAGGGAGGGGATCAGCCCCGGCTTTCCGGTGGTCTCCCGTGTGGTGATGGTGACCGACTCTCCCTCTTTCAGTTCAATCCGTCCGTCGGCAAAGGCACCGACGCGAATTTTGGGCCCGCAAAGATCCGCCAGAACGGCCACAGGCTTTTGCGCTGTTTCTGCCGCCGCCCGAACCCGTTCGTACGTCTGCCGGTGCCCCTCATGGGTGCCGTGGGACATGTTCAGGCGGAAAACGTTCGCCCCGGCGTCGATGATATCTGAAATCGTCTTCTCATCGGAGGAACTGGGCCCGAGGGTGGCCACAATCTTGGTCCTGCGGTAGAGCAGGTGTTTGGTATTCGTCGAGATGCCCATGATCGGCTCCTGCGGAAGAAAAGGGTCGCGTCGTTTGTTCCGGCGGAGGTTCCCACTATAGGACATCCAGCGGTGATGGCCAATCTTTTCCGGATCGGTCAAGGTGCCTTGAAAAAGCGAAAGGGCTCGTCTATGATGCCCCCGCTTTTGATCAGCCCCCGCACCGGAAGCTTTGCGGCGGGCGAATCGGCGGCCGATCCCGCATCGGCCCGGGGTCGAATCGGAGAACAACCCTACATGAATCGAAGACTTCCGGAAGGCGGGCGGAAGCCGCCCTTTGCCGGCCCGCTGCTGATGCTTTCCTCCTCTTTTTTATTTGCCGTGCTATGGCTGCTGATCAAGCTTCTGGGCCCGCCGTTTCGGGTGTGGGACATCGCCATCTTCCGGCTCGGCGGCGGTGCCCTGGTTCTTCTTCTTTTTTTCAGCCGGGGCCGGAAGCTGTTTCGCCCGGTTCGCCCCTACCTGATGGTGATTCGGGGGGTGGTGGGGTCCATCGCATTCATCCTGCTGGTGCTGGCGGTCCAGCGGCTTCCCTTTTCCACCACCATGGTGTTTTTCTACAGTTTCCCGGCGTTTTCAGCGCTCTTTTCGCCGCTGCTGTTCGGCGACCGGATCGGCGGGATCGAAATCGGCTGCCTGGCCACGGCGATCGCAGGCCTTGCGGTTCTATACGACTTTACCCTGGCCGGAACCCTGACGGGCCAGTTGATGGCCGTGGGGTCGGCTCTTTTTGCCGGCCTGACGATCTCGTTGATCCAGAAACTGCGGGAAACCAACGGCCCGGTCATCATCTACTTTTACCTGTGTCTGATCGGTACCTTCATCGCGGCAGGCCCCTTTCTCGCCGATCCCCGTATTCCGGAAAAGCCCTGGCAGTGGGCCGTCGTGGCCGCGATCCTGGTCACCTCGATTGTGGCACAGCTGCTCATGAACGAGGGTTTTAAGTACTGCAAAAGCTGGGAGGGGGGCGTTCTGATGACCAGCGAGGTGATCTTTTCCACCCTCTTTGGCGTCTATTTGCTGGGGGAAACGGTCGGGTGGCGCTTCTGGGCCGGGGCCGTCATGATCGTGGGAAGCGCCGCGGCCATGAACCTGCGGCATCGCGACCTTCCGGCCCCTATCCCTCCTGCCGGACGGCCGCCGTTGTGAGGCAGCGGGTGGCACGGAGCTGTCGTATGTCTTCTCCCCGCTACCGGCCACCCTCGGTTTTTATCCGATGTGCTTGATGATCGAGTCGGTCAGCGAATCGTCGTCCTCTTTGAAGATCGGGATCAACTGCTCGGCAATATCCTTCAGCGATTTGGCATTGATTTCACGCATGGTAGCCTGGATTCTTTCCACGCCCTCTTCGATCAATCTCAGGCCTTCGGCGATTTCCACCACCTGTCGTTTATCCATCTTTTCCACGGGTGAACCTCCTTGCGGTATGCAGTCGATTGAGGGGATTTCTGCGATTCTCGGTCCATGATCTTTAGCCTGTCGACGGTCGTTAGTCAATCTCTACGTCTCGGGCGTTGGCGCAATCGCAATAAATGGAAAAGCGCTTGATTACCGGCCTGCGCCTGCTCTATGCTGGAGGCGAATGCGGATGCAGCTCCGTCCCCAACCGCCACGTATCGCCGTCCGGACCCCGGGGCGATCTTCACTGGGGGAGAAGAGACTTCGCTGAACCGACCGTATCGTGCCTGATCAATGTCGGGCCAGGACCGGGACGCTGGACCTGGCGATCGATCCGGAGGCCAATGATGAGTGTCAAAGAGATCCTAGACGAGTTTAAAAGCAGACAGGAACAGGAAAAATCACGAAGGGAGAAACTTCAGCAGGATACCGCCCGTCAGCTTGAAGCCAGAATCGAGGGGATCAACCAGTGTTTCGAGAACGTGATTTTACCGGCGGTGCGGGATGTGGAAAGGGACCTTCAGAACTTCGGCTACTGGCACAAGATTCACGTGGGCCAGACCACATCGCAGGCCTCCGGAAAGCAGAACATTTCTGAAGTCGAGTTTCTTTTTTTCCCGGAAAAGTTCCAAGCCACCTATCACCGGCAGCGGCTGGTGGATTCCGCCTACAAAGCGTATTTTTCCGCTTCCGGAGACCACCGGAAGGTCACGTTCGCCATCCGGTTTCCCCAGCGGCTCCCCCAGAAGGTCGACATCAACGAGGAATCCTATCCGGTGGAGGAGGTTGAAAAAAAGCGGGTAAACGCCTTTTTGGAGCGGTTTGTCAAGGGCGCCCTGGATGTCTACCAGTCGGACCGGCTGCTGCTATAGGCCAGAAGGTCATTTTGGCAGCGACCGGCTCTGCCAGCAGAGCGAACTTTTAGAGCACCTTTTTCGTTCAACTGGAAAGCCGGCCAAACGCCTATGGCATCCCCGCCTTGTTCATCAGTTTTTGAAGATCGAACTTGTTGACACTGTCGGTGAAGATTTCGCCGATTACCTTTTCGGCGCCGCCGGGGCCCATTAGCCGCGTCCGCTCCGCATTGCCGGCGACATTCTGGGTGGCGCGCAGATTCCCGTCGATCACCAGCCGGGCCTCGTAGCTGACATCGGCGAGCCATTTGTGGCCCGCACCTTCGATCTGGAACCGACGCAGGACGATCTCCACCAGCGGCACCCCCTCTGCAGGGGGCGTCACCACTTCCACGCCCAAGGCCGTCAGCCGCTGCCGGAAGGCCTCGGCCAGCAGCCCGGGCAGTTCGTATGTGCCGATGACGTGGCTGCGATCCTCTTCGCCGACAGAAAGCGAGTAGATGCCGGTAAAGTATTCGAATTCCTCTTTGGCGTCTCCGGCAAAAACGGCTCTATCCGGCCGCTCGTCCATGACCCTCAGTGCCACCTTTGTGCCGCTCAGGGCGTCGGAGGGTGCCGGCAGCCCGTATCGAACGTCGATATAAGACGGTTTGGAACAGCCGGCTGCGAAGGCGAAAATCACAGCAATTCCCAGCAGCCGGATCAGGCCGATTGGTTGACGATCCATAATCATCTCCTTGACCGATGGCGGTTTGGGTCTTTTCCCGGACCTGCTCGCTCCCTCTTACTACCGGGCGGGTGTTGGTGTGTCAAGAAGCGGCTCTGGGCCGCAATGGGCTGCGAAAAAGGGCTGCTGCGCCGCCTTTGGGTTTGATTTTCGGACGTTGTTACGGTATGAGAAATGGCGCATGCCTGGGATATTCCGCTTTTTTCCGCCGTCATCACACCGGCTGCCGGAACCCTGTCGTGTTGTCGATTGGAACGGTGGCAGGACCATGAACTTTTGGTTCTGCCGTGAAACCAAATCCAAAAAGGAGGGAGTAGGGATGAAGCGATTCAAACTGATTGCAGTGGCCGTAGCCCTGGTGTTGATGTTTGCGGGGTTGGCATCGGCCGGGACCTTGGAAGATGTGCGCGCGCGCGGGGAGCTGACCGTCGGTGTCAACGGTGGCGTGTTCGGCTTCAGCATGCCCAACGACAAGGGCGTTTGGGAAGGGCTCGACGTCGATACGGCCTGGGCTATCGCCGCAGCGATCAATGTCGACAAGATCAAATTCGTTCCCCTGACGGCCCAACAGCGGCTGACGGCGCTTCAGTCCAAGGAGATCGACGTCCTTTGCCGCAACACCACCCAGACCCTGACCCGGGAGACCACCAACGGGCTCAACTTCGTCCACGTCAACTACTACGACGGTCAGGGGTTTTTGGTGCCCAAGGCTTTGGGCGTGAAAAGCGCCAAGGAGCTTGGCGGTGCGACGGTGTGCGTGCTTCCCGGCACCACCACCGAACTCAACGCCGCCGACTTTTTCAAGGCCAACGGCCTGCAGTGGAAACCGGTGGTCATCGAGCAGACGGCCGAGTTGAACAAGGCATTTTTCGCCGGCCGCTGCGACTGCCTGACCTCCGACGTTTCCCAGCTGGCCGCCCAGCGCTCGGTGGCTCCCAACCCCAAGGACTACATGATTCTGCCGGAAGTGATCTCCAAAGAACCTCTGGCGCCGGTCGTCCGTCACGGCGACGATCAGTGGTACGACATCGTCAACTGGACGGTGATGGCTCTGGTCCAGGCAGAAGAATTCGGCATCACTTCCAAGAACATCGACCAGTTCATGAAGTCCGACAACCCGGGCATCAAGCGGTTTCTGGGCACCGATCCCGATGCCGGCCTCGGGGCCGCTTTGGGCCTCGACAACGACTGGGTCGTCCGGATCATCAAGAAGGTGGGCAACTACGGCGAGATTTTCGAGCGAAATGTCGGGCCGAAAACCTCTTTGGGGCTGGAGCGCGGCCTCAATGCGCTGTGGACCGAAGGCGGCCTCCAGTACGCCGCACCGTTCCGTTAATCGGGCAGAGGGGCGCCTGGAAACCAGGCGCCCTTTCACCTGCAGCACACAAAGACCTGCTCGGCCGGTTCGGTAATGCGCCGAGCAGGTCTTCATCCCTCAAATCTTCAAGCTGATTGCGCCGTGGCAGGGGCTGAATGGAAAACGACGCAGCAGGGAAAGTTCCTTTTTGGCTGAACCCGAAGGTCCGGGCGGTGTTGTTCCAGATCGCCGTGTTGGGGCTGGTCGGTCTGCTGGCCTGGTACCTGATCTCCAACGCACTTCAAAATCTGCAGCGACAGTCGATTGCCACCGGCTGGGGTTTTTTGAGCAAAACCGCCTCCTTTGAAATCGGCGAATCGCTCATCTCCTATTCCTCTGCCAACACCTACCTGCGGGCCCTGTTTGTGGGTGCGCTGAACACCATTAAGGTTTCGCTCATCGGAATCGTCATCACGGTCCTGCTGGGGACCATCGTCGGTGTCGCCCGGCTGTCATCCAACTGGCTGGTGTCCAAGCTGGCGTCCATCTACATCGAGGTGTTTCAGGACATTCCGGTGCTGCTTCAACTGTTTTTCTGGTACGCGATTTTCTACGAGACGTTTCCCGGACCCCGTGAGGCGCTGAATCCGGTCGCCGGACTGTTTCTGTGCAACCGGGGGGTGATTTTCGCCGTGCCCGAAGCCCACCCGGCGCACAAATTCATGTTGCTGGCGCTGGTGGTGGCCATCGCGGCGGTCTATTGGCTGCGGCGGTGGGCCGCCGCCCGGCAGGCCAGAACGGGAAAGATCTTTCCGACCTTCCGGGTCGGGGCGGCGATGATCGTCGGCTTTCCGCTGGTGACCTGGGTGCTTTTCGGGGCGCCGACGAAGATGAGCGTCCCTGAGCTCAAGGGCTTCAATTTCCAGGGCGGTATGAGCATGAGTCCCGAGTTTATCGCGCTTTTGCTGGGTCTGGTGCTCTACACGGCCGCGTTCGTGGCCGAGGTGGTGCGCGCCGGCATCCAGTCGGTCAGCAAGGGACAGACCGAGGCGGCGATGGCGATCGGTTTGAAACCGGCACTGGTGCTGAACCTGGTGATCCTCCCCCAGGCCCTGCGGGTGATCATCCCGCCGCTGACCAGCCAGATGCTGAACCTGACGAAAAACAGTTCCCTGGCCGTGGCCATCGGCTATCCGGACTTTGTTTCGGTGGCCAACACCACCATCAACCAGACCGGTCAGGCCATCGAGGGCGTTGCCCTGATCATGCTGGTCTACCTGATTTTCAGCCTGTCGACATCGGCCTTCATGAACTGGTACAACAAAAAAGCGCGTCTGGTGGAACGATAGGGCCGTTCCACCAGACGCGCTTTTGAAGCGCCGCTTTGGCAGAGATAATGTTTTCTTATTGCCGTTTGCGCACGTAAGGGCGCAGCAAATTTTCTTTGCGGAGCAAAGAAAATGATGGACGAAACCGACATTCAAAAAGCATCTTTGCCCACGCCGGAAGACGAAGACGACGTCCGACCTCCGGTGACCGAAGTCGGGGTGTTGGGGTGGATCAAGGCGAACCTGTTCAACGGCTGGTTCAACTCCATCCTGACCCTGGTGACGCTGTTTCTTCTTTGGAAGACGGTGCCCCCCTTCGTCAAGTGGGCCTTTGTCGACAGCGTCTGGTTGACCTCCGGTAAGGCCTGCCATGAGGCCGCCGGAGCCTGCTGGTCGGTGGTCACCCAGAACTACCGGTTCATTCTGTTCGGTTTCTTCCCCTACGAACAGCAGTGGCGGCCCCTGCTGGCGATGCTGATGCTCTTTGCACTGCTTTTCTACAGCCGGGACCGCGACCGGTGGAAAAAGCCCCTTCTCTACGCCTGGATTGTCGGCCTGGCCGCGATGGGCCTGCTGATGAAAGGGGGGCTTTTCGGGCTCCAGTCGGTGGACAGCACCCAGTGGGGCGGACTTCCCCTGACCTTGATTTTGTCCATTTTCGGCCTGACGGCGGCCTATCCGCTGGGCGTCGTTTTGGCCCTGGGACGCCAGTCGCGGATGCCGGCGGTCAAGACGATTTGCGTCGTCTACATCGAGGCGATCCGTGGCGTTCCCCTGATCAGCCTGCTCTTTATGGGGTCGATCATTTTTCCCCTCTTTTTGCCCGAGGGGATCACCATCAACAAGATTCTTCGCGCCCAGGTGGCGATCATTCTGTTCACCGCCGCCTATATCGCCGAGGTGGTACGGGGCGGACTTCAGGGGATGAGCAAGGGGCAGTACGAGGCGGCAGATGCCCTGGGGCTCAATTATTATCTGACCATGCGGCTGGTGATTCTCCCCCAGGCACTGAAAATCGTCATCCCTCCCACGGTGAGCATCCTGATTTCGGCGTTCAAGGACACTTCCCTGGTGGTGATCATCGCATTGTTCGACCTGCTCAAGACCTCCCAGACCGTGCTGTCCAATCCGGAATGGATGGGATTCAGCCCGGAGGTCTACGTATTTGTGGCCATTTTGTATTTTCTCGGGTGCTTTTCCATGGCCCAATACAGCCGGAAACTGGAAAAGGAGCTCGACACGGGATAAAATCGCGAACTTGATTTTACGAGTGTTTCGCGTTTTCCGAAACGCTATCAATGAGGGGGTGCGTCGCCAAAGCACCGTCCGAGAGAACACCAGGGGGAAACGGGTCCTGCGGGCGGGCAATGTTTCCGGGCATTTATCAACTATAGACAGCGAATTGAGCCATGAGCGAAGAAAACAGCCAGCCGACGACCGACGTCTCCGAAAACGAGTACATCATCGAAATCCGCAGCATGCACAAATGGTATGGGGATTTTCATGTGCTTCGCGACGTCAACCTGGACGTGCACAAAAAGGAGCGGATCGTTATTTGCGGGCCTTCCGGCTCGGGCAAATCGACCCTGATCCGGTGCATCAACCGGCTCGAGGAGCATCAGAAGGGCCAGATCATCGTCGACGGCATCGAGCTGACCAACAACGTCAAGAACATCGAGAAGATCCGTGCCGAAGTGGGAATGGTTTTCCAGCACTTCAACCTGTTTCCGCACCTGACCATCCTGGAGAACCTGACCCTGGGGCCGATCTGGGTCCGGAAGGTTCCGAAAAAAGAAGCCGAAGAGACGGCCATGCACTATCTGGAGCAGGTGCACATTGCCGAGCAGGCGAACAAGTATCCTGGCCAGCTCTCCGGGGGCCAGCAGCAGCGGGTGGCCATCGCCCGCAGCCTGTGCATGGCACCGAAGGTAATGCTCTTCGACGAGCCCACCTCTGCCCTGGATCCGGAGATGATCAAGGAAGTGCTCGACGTCATGATCGAGCTCGCCCGGGAGGGGATGACCATGCTGGTGGTGACCCACGAGATGGGCTTTGCCCGCAGCGTCGCCCACCGGGTGATGTTCATGGACTTCGGCAAGATCGTCGAGCAAAACAGCCCCGAAGAATTCTTCCACAACCCCCAGCACGAGCGGACCAAGCTGTTTCTCAGCCAGATCCTCCACTAATCGAAGCGGCACAGGGAGAGGGTCATCTGCCGCGTTGCCCTTCGGCGCCGGACGTTGAGGCGTGCATGCAGCAGGCCTCGCGATCCGTCGCCTCGGGCGCCTTGCATCTGAGCCCACTTCCTGCGCCGACAGCCCAACTCACCGAATCCCGGCTCACTGTTTTCTTCCAGCCCGGTTCAGCAATCAACCACCATGCGTGTCGACGGCATTTATAGGAATTGTCAGATTTCCGTTCCGTTTGAGCAGCCTTGGAGTACCCGGCAGGTTGAAACGCCATCGCCGGGCACGGTTGTTTGACAATCCCTTTAGAGTGCTTGGCTCAAATCTTCGCATTGAGTCGAAGCCTCGGGTGATTGCCGAACCTGGTACGATAGCGGAACGTTATTCTGGCAAGCGCTCTATCGGAAACGATCGTCGGACCGGATGCTGTCGGGGGTCATGGCGCTTTTCCCGATCCAGCCGGAGGAAGGGTTGTCGGCGGCGTCGAACTGCCGGACGTAGGGCTTGATGTCGAGCAGGGGCGTGCCGTCCAGGATGTCCACATCCAGGATGTAAAGCACGTTTCCTTCGATCCTGTCGAGGCGCACCACCGACAGGCCGATGGCATTGGGCCGTTTCGGCGCCCGGGTGGCGAAAAGACCCCGGGGCGTTTTGTCCAGGAAGGGGGTGACAGTCAAGGAAAACCCCCTGCTTTGGTGGAAGTGATACAGAAGATAGATGTGGGAAAATCCGTCCAGGTCCTTCAGCCCTTCGGCATATTCCGGCCTTAACTCGACAGTGCCCTCGACCCCCCGGGCGCCGGCCGGCTGGATCGGCATGTCGTCGATCTTCGTAAAGGGCGACCGGATGACGCCGATTGGAGTGTAATGAATGCCTTCCTCGGAAATCTTTTTTTCCATGTCCTTTTCTTTGCTCGCCCGAAGAAAAGGACCAAAAGAAAGAGCGCCCTGCGTCCCGTTTCTGCGATGCTCGGCGCGAGACGACGGGATCAGCCTCTCTTCTGGCGATTTCCTTAGGGCTGTTTAGACGTTCTCTTTTTATCCGCGTTCTCTATGGCTTTCCACAATGTTTGCCCATAACTTCACGAATCTTCTGGTCGAAGGCCCGTTCAAACGATTGTTTCGAGCCCTCTACCTTCCCCGCTTTCAAGCATTCCAGAGAAAATAGCGTCGCTCGCGCAACGCTATTTTCTGAAGTCGTCCGCCCGGATGCCGTACCGGCGCATGATCTGCTGCAGGGCCTGGCGCTCGAGCCCGCAGTTTTTCGCCGCCTGGGTGACGTTGCCGTCGGTACCCGACAGGAGGCGGCCGATATACTGGTGGTTGAACTGGCGCAGGGTCTCTTCCTTGGCGTCTTTGTAGTCGCGCTTGTCGAGCGCCGCGCCGGACAGGCTCCGGCTAGATTTCTGCTTTGTCTGGGATTCGATGTCCACGTCGTCTGCCGTGATCTCCTCGGATTTGGAGAACATGATCCCCTGTACGATGATGTTTTCCAGTTCCCGGACGTTTCCTTCCCAGGGGAGCTCCAAAAGGTGCTGCATCAGGTCCCGGGAGATAACCTTCAAGGGGCGGTTCATGGCCACGCAGTGCTTCTCCAGCAGATGGGTGGCAATCATCGGGATATCCTGTCGATGCTCCCGCAGCGGCGGAACGCGTATCGGCAGCACGTTGAGCCGGTAGTAGAAGTCTTCCCGGAACGTGGCGGTTTTAATCTTCTCCTCCAGGTTCTGGTTGGTGGAGCCGATGATCCGGACGTCCACGGAAATCGATTTGGTGTCGCCCAGGGGTTTAATCTCCTTTTCCTGGAGCACCCGAAGCAGCTTGGTCTGGATCGTCGGGCTGATGTCTCCAATTTCGTCCAGAAAGATTGTACCGCGATGGGCCTCCTGAAACAGCCCCATCCGGTCCTGGGCGGCGTGGGTAAATGCCCCCTTCCGGTAGCCGAACAGTTCACTTTCCAGGATGTTTTCCGGAACGGTGGGGCAATTGACGGCGACGAACCGGTTCTTGCGCCGCTCGCTCAGGTTGTGCACGGCCCGGGCCACCAGCTCCTTTCCGGTGCCCGACTCTCCGGTGATCAGCACCGTCATGTCCGACTTGGCTACCATCTGAATGGTTTCAAACAGCTTTTTCATGGCGGCGCTTTTGCCGACGATCTTCTGAAAGGCGCTGTCTGCCCGGCACTCTTCCTGAAGCCGCAGGTTCTCCTGGAGCAGGCTGCTTCGTTCCAGGGCCTTTTCCAGCCGGACCACCAATGCCTCATGATCGAACGGCTTGGTGATAAAGTCGTATGCGCCGCTCTTCATGGCCGTCACCGCCGTGTCGATCTGACCGAAGGCGGTCATCATGACCACGGTCAGTTCCGGTTGGCGTCCCTTGATCTGCTCCAGTAGCTGGAGACCGTCCATCTCGGGCATCTTGATGTCGGCCAGCACCAGATCGAAGCGCTCCTTTTCAAGGGCCGACAAGGCGGCTTTTGCCGAGGCGGCGGTCTCGATGAGGCAGTTCAGATCCGGTGTCAGGCTCCGCTTCAGCAACTGGAGCATGTCCGGCTCGTCATCGACGATAAGAATTGATCGTTCCATGGCTTTTTTCCGCGTCGCTCTCCGCAGCCAGCAGCGGCAGGGTGATGGTAAATGTCGAGCCGGCCCCTTCTTGGCTTTCCACGGTGATGTCTCCCCCGTGGTTCTTCACGATGCCGTAGCTTACCGAAAGCCCAAGCCCGGTTCCTTCGCCGGTCGGTTTGGTGGTGAAAAAAGGGTCGAAGATCTTGGGCAGATCGGTTTCGGAGATGCCGTAGCCGTTGTCTGCAATTCGGATCAACACCGTTCTTCCGACCGGGTCGTATTCGGTGGTAATGCTGATCCGACCATGGTTTCCGACGGCATGAAGGGCGTTCATGACCAGGTTCATGAAAACCTGTTTGATCTTCTTTTCGTCCAGAAGCATCTGGGGCACCGAAGGGTCGTAATCCCGGAGGATTTCGATCCCGTCGGTGTCCGCGTGCTGGCGGACGAAATCGAGGACGTCGTCAACGGCGTCTTCGATCCGGATCCGGTCCTCCTGGGGCGCGGAAGTCCTCGCAAAATGCAGCAGATCCTCCACGATCGACTTGCAGTTGCGGACGTGCTTTTCGATGGTTTTCAGGTCCTGGTATCGCTCGGAGGCGGCGTCTTCGTGCCGGATCAGCAGTTGAGTGTAGCCGAGAATCACCCCCAGGGGGTTGTTGATCTCGTGGGCGATTCCGGCGGAGAGCTCGCCGATGGAGGCGAGCTTGTCGGCCTGAGTGATCTGCTCTTCGATCAGGCGAAGCTCCTCGATGTCCCGGACCAGGAAGTGAACGGTCCGCTCGGCGCCTGCCGGCCCTGCGGGGTCGAAACTGGCACTGACCAGGGAGCGGATTTTCCGGCCGTCCCGGTGCTTCAATTCCAGCTCGTGGTTGGCGACGAATCCTTCCGAGGCGATGGTCTTCAGCAGGTCGCCCAGCGCCGAAGTGTCCGCGATGAACGACGCCAGCGGCTGGCCGGCCGGGGAGTCCCCGTTTGCAGAATATCCGAGCATCGCGGCCCCTGCCGGATTGATATCCAGAATGGTGCCGTCCGGTGTGGTCACCAACATCATGTCCCTGGAAACCTCGAAGATTCGCCGGTATTTTTGTTCCGACGAGGCGAGCTCCCGGGTCCTTTCGGCAACCAGGTTTTCCAGGTTCTGGTTGAGGTAGATCATCTCTGCGTGGGTGGACTGCAGAGCTTTGCGGTCGCGCAGGATCTCCTGGTAGATTTTCCATGTCCGCTCGAAAAAAAGGGTGATCGAAGCGACCACCATGAACATGACGGTATTGATGGCCCCGCTGTAAGGGCGGATTTTCTCCCAGACCGCCGCCTCGTCTGCGGCGAGCAGGAACTGCTTGAGGATGTGGCCGGCGCTTCGGGAGACGGCAAACCCGGTCAGGCCCAGGCAGATCCACAGCAGGTAGGCCCAAATCAGGTTGCTTTCATCCCGCCGCCGCAACTTCAGGGTGATCCGCAGGCATGAAATGCTCAAGACGATCATCAAGATCGATCCCACCACGTCCACGAACCAGACTGGAAAGAACGAAGCGGTCATTTCACCCCGCCTTGGGTGCCTTCCGGCGACATTGCCCGAAGCAGGCGGCGCAGCCCCATGTACAAAAAGAGCATGGCTGGAACACAGAGCAGGTGGTCCATCTTGAGCAGGTAATAGATGGATTCGATGCCCTCGAAGCCGTTTTTGGCAACGATCCGTCTACGCCAGAAATCGATTTTCTCGACCTTCACCAAAAGAAGCTGCTCGTCGATCAGGTGGGCGAAAAAGGCGTCGAGGTTCCAGAGGATGAAGAACAGCGCGGCATACTGGATGTATTTCCATCCGGGCTGCTCCACCAGCCGTCGCTCCCGGAGCCAGTAGATCAAAATGGCCATCGAGACGATAAACACCACGTGGGCGATCTGGTGGCCGATGATGCCTTCCGGCGCTGCATGGGCCTGGGTGGCCAGGACCCGGGCCGGTGCGGCCAGGACCCCGGCAAGGCATAAAAACGGCGAGAGCCGAAAAATCCGGTGTTTCATCTGCGGGCGCTCCTTTGCCCGGCGTTGGACCGAAAAAATGGCCGGTTATCAGGGTAGCGATCCTTATCGATATCGGGCAATCCCGGGATTCTGTCAAGTCAGATACCGTTGCGTGCTTTTGGCGGCGGCAAAGGGCGTTCGGCTGTGCTCAGCTTTTCTCCGGGCTGGAGACTGGCGCGGCAGAAGGGGGCTGAAAAAAGGGAATGTTTCGTTTGATCCGCGAAAAAAAGATCCGTACGGCGAGGTAAAGAAGGACGAAGGGGGCCAGAAAGCTCAGCTCCAGACCTCCAGCCCATTTCGGCAGGATAAAGGCCAGGTGGCCGAAACGCAGGTTCAGCCAGGCGGCCGCGAAAAAGGCCGGCCAGATCGAGGCCATGCCCATGGCGATAAACAGGAAGAAGGACTTACCATAGGCTTCGTTGGCCAGCTTGTTGATGCCTTCGTAGGCCTTCTCGTCGCCGGCCGCTTTTGCCTTCATGGACTGCTCGTAGTAGTAGGTCGTCTCCTTCCAGTTTTCGGCCACCGGTTTTCGGTTGATCCGGTATACCAGGGCTACGGTCACCTCCCCCAAAAGAACCGCCCAGCACGCCAGCACGAAGGTCCCCGCCCACCATCCGACCGTCGGGTCGTCGAAGAACCGGTACGGGGCGATGAGAAACGGGTCGAGCGGTTTTAGCAAGGGAGCGATCGGGTCCATCGGTCAGCTCGTCTCCGTCTTCCGGATCGGGCCCGACCGGATCGGCCGGGCCCGCTTCCGGAGACGCGGTGTTCGGGATCAATAAGGGGGTACGATGCTGTATCCCAGGAATCCCTTGGTGGTGTAGCGCAGACCCACATAAAAGGCCAGCACGATGAAGATGATCTTCAAAACCTTTTCCGGAATGTACTTGGAGGTCCGGGGTCCGATCATCGATCCGATGAAGATGCCGATCAATTCTGCGCCGATCAGTCCCCAGGCGATCACGACGCCCTTGCCCACCATGTAGGAAAAGATCGAGGCGACCATTCCCACCAGCACGCAAAGCGCCGAGGTGCCGGCCACCAGGAACATGGGGAGCCCGGCGATCGAGGTCAAGAACGGCACGTAGAGAAACCCGCCGCCGACGCCGAGAAAAGAGGCGATGGCCGCGATGAAGATGCCGCCCACCATCGGGATCCAGGCCTTGAACTTGAACTCCTGCCCAAAGAAGGTGAACCGGATCTGGCCGACCATGAAGGTCAGCACCCAGCCGATGAGCACCAGGATGTAGGCCACCCACCGGGCCACGGGGATCAGGTTGATCCACAGGGCCGAGGCCACCACCAGGGCGACGGCGATCCACATGAAGGTGTAAGAGCCCTCAATGATCTTGACTCCCTGGTCGGCCTGGGCGGTCTTTTCCTTGACGGCCTTTTCAAAGGCCTGGGCGGCTGCCTTGGCCTCTTTTTTGCGGGCCGCGCCCTTCGGGGTGATCTCGTAGATCAGAAAGCAGCCGAGGACGAAAACGATCAGGCCGAAGTAGCCGATATAGGCCTTGAGGGAGATCTTGCCGGCGGTGAGCTCCGGCACCAGCCAGGAGCCGCCGACGCCGCCGATGGCGAGACACACCCCCAAGGGGGCCACAAGGCGGCCCATCTTGTAGTAGTTGAAGGACGAAATGACCCCGCTTAAACCGACCAGCCACTGGTTGGACACCCGGATCGAGTCGGTGAGAAGGTTGTTGACCGGGTTCCCTTTCCCGAACGCCTTGGCGTAGTCGGCCAGGCCGAAGATGGTGATGTGCCCCACCCCGGCCATGATGCCGCCAAAGGCGCCGACGGTGGAAAAGATCCAGCCGACCCAGATCGCCCACAGCAGCCCCACCAGAAGGCTGGCCTGAGGCGCCCCGGGAATCCCCAGAAAACCGGGCTCCGCGTCGGGTTTGATCACCTCGCGGGTCTTGGCGGCAAAGGCCTCGTTGTCGAGGCTCTTCTGGATCGCCTCCTTCATCTTGCCCGGCATGTTCGGCGTCGTCAGGTCTCCACCGGTCTGGGCCAGCGCGACCGTCACAAACGACAGAACGAGTAACAGGGCTGTGGCAATGAGAAAGTTCGATTTGTTCACCGCAGGTTCTCCTTTCATTAGAGGGTAGGGACAAAAAACCGCCTCACACGCATCGCCGATCCTTCAAACACGGCATGTGCAGACGAAAATCCAACGCGAACGAATATCATAGGAGGCAATAGCAAGCCTTGTGCCATCAAGCGGGGCGATTCTGCCCGATATACGCTTCCGCGCGAATGTCATAATAAAACAATAAATTCAATTATTTATGAAAATAGAAAGAGGGGCGGTGTCCAGCCGGTCACGACCCGGCGCAGGAGACGATCGGGCATTTCATGCAATAAAAATACTGCGGTTTTTGGGTATAAAAAAAATATCATATATTTTCAAGTGGTTGAAAAGGGGCAAGAAAAACCATTCAGTGCAATAAAAAAGTTGCACTTTTTCGGAAACCGGCCTCCATTTCGGTCCGGGCCCGTCGATGTTTTGCTGTGTAACACGTTTAAATCCATATATAAAATCGATATGGGCGAAAGGAGCTGGTTTTCCTTTTCGATACGGTGAGATGGTATGAAACTTGCTAAGCATCAGGGGATGGGTGATGCAGCCTGCACCGCAACCCCGGCACTTTTGAGTTCGTTACGATACCGAAGTTTGCTTTTTTTACCGATTGTGGAGGGTGGCCATGGATAAGGAAGTTTATAGTCTCTGCTTTATGTGCTCGGTCCGATGCCCGATCCGGGTGCTGGCCAAAGACGGCCAGGTCAAATGGATCGAAGGAAATCCCCATGTACCCGGAATGGAGGGAAGTCTTTGCCCTCGCGGCGCTGCCGGCATCAACATGCTCTATGACAGCGAGCGGCTTCAAACGCCGCTGATCCGGGAAGGAAAGCGCGGGGAGGGCAAATGGCGAAAGGCCTCCTGGGACGAGGCCCTCGATTATGTGGCCGACAAGCTCAAGGGGATCATCGACGCCCACGGTGGACACAGCGTGGTGCTGGGAGAGCGGACCCAACTGGCCACCCATGTGAGCAAGACCTTCTTGAAGGCCATCGGGTCCCCGAACCATTTCACCCATGACGCCCTCTGCAAGGGGTCGGTGAACACGGCCTGCCGAAGCCTGTTCGGATATACCGACGCCCAGATGAGCATGGACTACAAGAACACGAAGCACATCGTGCTTTACGGCCGGAACATCTTCGAGGCGGTTTCGGTCAAGGAGGTCAACAACCTGACCGCGGCATTGGAAAAGGGCGCCAAGCTCACCTACATCGATCCGCGGGTGACCGTCACGGCCACCAAGGCCCACCGGTACTGGATGATTCGTCCGGGCACCGACCTGGCCCTGAATTACGCCCTGATCCACGTGGTGCTCAAAGAGAGGCTCTACGACCAGCAATATGTGGACAGATGGGTGCAGGGCCTGGCCGAACTCCGGGATTTCGTGCAGCCCTACACCCCGGAGTGGGCCGAGACTGAAACCGGCATTCCGGCAAACGAGATCGTTGCCCTGGCCCGGGAGATCAGCCAGGACAAGCCTTCGGTGGTGTTTCACTTCGGCTACCGGGGCGCCAGCTATGAAAACGAGATCTACCAGCGCCGTTCGATCCTGATCCTCAATGCCCTGATGGGGAGCATCGAGGCCAAGGGCGGCTTTTTCTTCAAGAAGGGACCCGGGGAGGTGGGCGGCAAGCCGGCCCGGAAGCTGACCGAGCAGGATGCAACGTTTCCGAAGATCGATGTCCCGCGGTTCGACAAGGTGGGCACCAAGGATTTTCCCCTCCCGGACCCGAATCACGGGGTCGGCCAGATGCTGCCCTACGCGATTCTCAACCAGGACCCGTACCCGATCAAGGCGCTGATCGCCTACCGGTTCGAGCCCTTGGGCTCGATTCCCGACGTCAATCTCACCAAGCAGGCACTGGACAAGCTGGATCTGATCGTGACCATCGACATCAACCACAGCGACATCGCCTGGTACTCGGACGTCGTGCTGCCCGAGAGCACCTACCTGGAGCGGACCGACAGCATCCAGCAGGCCAACGGGCTAAAGCCCCAGATGTTTCTTCGGAAAAAGGTGGTGGAGCCCCGGTACAACACGCGCGAAGGGGCGATGATTCTCAAGCAGATCGCCGAGCGGATCGGCACCGGGGACTACTTCCCCTACCAGGACATGGAAGAGCTCGTCCGGTGGCAACTCGAGCCCACCGGTTTTACCCCGGAGGATTTCGATGCGAAGGGATTCGTGGCCTACTGCAAGGATCCAATATTCTGGGACCGCAAAGACGGTATCAAGTTCAAGACCCCTTCGGGGAAAATCGAATTCACCTCTTCTTTGCTGGAGGACGCAGGGTACCCGTCCTTTCCGCCCTACGAGGCGGTCGAGCAGCCCGAGGGCAACCGTTTCCGCCTGGTGACCGGCCGGGTGGCGCTTCACACCCACCTGTCGACCCAGAACAATCCCTATCTGAACGAGATCGTCGGCGAGAATGTGCTCTGGATCAACAGCAAAAGCGCCGCAGCGCTCGGTATCGGCGACAAGGATGAAGTCGAGGTCGCCTCTGAGAAGGGAAAGGGCCGGATCCGGGCCCTGGTCACCGACCTGATCCACCCGGAGACGGTGTTCATGCTTCACGGATTCGGCCACGAGGCCAAGCCGGCCTCCCGGAGCTACAACCGGGGCGTCAACGACGCCCTTCTTCAGAAAAATGTGTCGGACATGATCGGCGGCAGCCCCGCGCTGCACGAAACCTTCGTCACCGTTAACCGTGTATAGCGCCCGTTGGACAGACGCTGTGGAGGAGATATGAGTCAGTACTATCTGTTTCAGGACACCAAAAAGTGCATCGGCTGCCACACCTGCACCATTCAATGCAAAAGCAACAAAGAGCTTCCGGTGGGCCCCCGCATCAGCCAGATCATCACCGTGGGGCCAAAGATGGTGGGCGGATTGCCCAAGGCAGCCTACATCTTCATGCCCTGCTTTCACTGCGAGGACCCCTGGTGCGTTGCGGCCTGTCCGACCGGGGCCATGCAAAAACGGCCCAAAGACGGTATCGTCTTCATCGACCAGAAAATCTGCGTGGGGTGCAAGGCCTGTATCACGGCCTGCCCGTGGGGGGCGCCCCAGTGGAATCCGGAGACCGGGAAAGCCGTCAAATGCGACTACTGCATGGATCGGATCGACCAGGGTCTCAAGCCGGCCTGCGTCACGGTCTGCACGACCCATTGCCTTCACTTCGGCAAAGTGGAAGACATGACCCAGATCCGCCGGGAACGGCATGCCAGGGCCGTGGCGAATCTGGAGAACCTGTAACCGTCGCCACCGGAACTTGGCGGATCCGCTTTTTCCGGGAAAAGGTGTTGAAAAAGCTCGAAATGCGGATTTTTTCCGTGGGTTGTTTTCCCCTTTAGAGACTACCCTCGCTCCTTGTCAAAAGGGGGGAGTGCTTACAAAGAAGTAGAGGCGACCATGCCCGAGAAAAGCTGTCCGGTTCATCGGACACTCCTTGCAGTCCGATCCGACCTGGAATCGAATCGACTGACCACCCCCCGGAGTCGCCGCATTGCGGAGGAAATCCGTGACCTGATTCGGGACATCGCGTTGGGCCGCGCCGGAGAGGAGCACCTGCCTGCCATCATCTCGCTGACCGGTGAACTGGCCGATGGAAAGTTCGGCGACGGATCCGGCGATCTGGCCCAGCGCGTTCGCACGGCCCTGGACGAACACCGGGAAGTGTTCCGGAGCCACATCGAAACCCACAACTGTGCAACCGGGGACTGTGTGCGTCTTGCGCCGGCGCCTTGCCAGATGACATGCCCGTCCGGACTCGACATTCCCACCTACGTGACCCTGATCGGCCAGGGAAAGGACGCCGAGGCCATCGACGTGATTCGGCGGGACTGCCCGTTTCCATGGGTTTGCGGCCTGGTCTGTACCCGGCCCTGCGAGTACATGTGCGTTCGCGGCCGCATCGACACGCCGATCTCCATCAAGTTTCTGAAAGGATTCGCCGCTGAAAGGGCCATGTCCGAGGGGAGCTACCGGAACCCGGAGAAGGCCCCGGACAACGGAAAGCGGGTCTGTGTCGTGGGCGCCGGACCCGGCGGTATGAGCTGCGCCTATTACCTGGCCCTGAAAGGATACCGCGTCCGGGTGATCGAGAGCCAACCCATGGCCGGCGGCATGCTCCTTCTGGGAATTCCCCGCTACCGGCTGCCGCGGGAGGTGATCGACAGGGAAACGGATATGCTCCGCGACCTGGGCGTGGAATTTTTCTTCAATACGCGCTTTGGGGCGGATGTCACCTTCGACCAGCTTCGGGGCGAGGGGTTCGACGCTTTCTTTATCGCCATCGGCGCCCACCGGTCCTTCAAACTGAGAATCCCCGGAGAAGACGAGGCCCCGAACGTGGTCGAGTCGATCGACTTTCTCCGGCGGGTGGCCCTGGGCCACCGGGAAAAACCCGGCAATCGGGTGGTGGTGATCGGCGGGGGCAACGTGGCCATCGATGCGGCCCGGACCGCGCTTCGGCTCGGCTGCCGGGAGGTGACCATCGCCTACCGCAGAACCCGGAGCGAAATGCCGGCCGACCACGAAGAGGTGGAACAGGCCGAAGAAGAAGGCATCCGGTTTGCCTTTTTGACGGTTCCGGTGGAAGTGGTTCACGACGAAGGAAAGCTGGAGGGGCTTCGCTGCCTCGAGGCCCGTCTGGTCAAAATGGAGGGCAAGGACCGGATGTACCCCAAGCCGATCGAAGGCAGCGAGTACCTGATGCCGGCCGACGTCATCATCCTGGCCATCGGCCAGCAGGTGGACACCGAGTGCCTGTCGTCGGTGCCGGGCATCGACTGGACCCGCAGAAACACCATCCGGGCCAACATGGCGACCATGGAAACCGACGCCGAGGCGGTGTTTGCCGCCGGCGATGCGGTATCGGGGCCGGCCACCGTCATCGAGGCCATCGGCGGCGGCAAGCGGGCTGCCGAAGCCATCGATCGCTATCTTTCCGGCATCCCCCAGCCGGAGATGCCCCCCGTGCCGGTGCGCAGAGGGCGGGTCGCCCACCTGGAGGTGCCGGCCATCACCAAGATGACGCTCAAACGGCCCGAGATGCCGCTGCTCAACATCGACCGGCGGCGGACCACCTTCCAGCAGGTAGAACTCGGCTATCCGGAAAACGCGGTTCGTGAAGAGGCGCGCCGGTGCCTGCGCTGCGACATCTGCCTGCGCTGCGGAAAATGCGTCGAAACCTGCCGGGACAAGATGGGGGTCAATGCCCTTCAGATGGGGTATTTCGATTTCGACCACCCGGTGACCACCGATTTTCGAGTCACCGAGCAGCGATGCATCCTGTGCGGTGCCTGTGCGACCAATTGCCCCACCGGAGCCATGCAAATGGTCGACACGGAAGGAGAAAGGGTCCTGTCGTTGTGCGGCACGATCCTGAATCGTCAGAAGTTGCTCCGCTGCGAAGACTGCGGGGCGGTTATGGGGCCTGCGGTATATCTCGACTTTGTCCGCAGCAGAACCCGTCAGGTGGCGCCGGTGTCCGGCGAGACAAGGCTTTGCGACGCCTGTCTGAGAAAGGCCAAAGCCGCGGTGGGAGCCGAAAAAGCCCCGGGGCATCTTCGGCCGAAACGCTGAAAGGAAGGGCATATGGTTTTTCGACACGGCCAGAAGGTGGAGGTCTTTCGTCGGTCGGAGGATGAAAGCTGGCAGGACTACATGGACGAGTACATCGGCCTGCACGGCATCATCACCGATCCGGACGCCACGATCAACGACCCGGACGCCCTGGTGGAAGTGAGCCTGGTGGGCAAGGGGACGCATCGATTGCCCCAGGACTGCCTGCGGGCGCTGGATGACTAAAAGCGCGAGGCCTTTTCCAGAAGGGGTTTTCAAATCGCTTCTGAGCATCCGAGGAAACCGTATGCAGGTCGGTGAGCTTTTAACGGATCAGGGGCACGAGACGCTGACGCTGCCGGTGGACTGCTCGGTGCAGGAGGCCATTGAGAAGATGGCCGCCGAAGCCGTGGAGGCGGTGGTGGTGACCGAAGAGGACCGTCCCGTCGGGATCTTTGCCGGCCCTGAATTGCTGAGACTGCTGCAGGCAGACACTGCTGCCGCGATCCGTCGGGCCGCCTTGAAGGAAGCGATGACCGACCAGTTTGTCCTTGCCGGGCCGGGGGAGGAGACCCGGCAGGTCATGGCCAAGATGCTCAACGGCAGGATCCGCCATCTGGTGGTGATCTCGGAGGATGCAATCCTGGGGCAGATCGCCCTTTGCGATATCGTCAAGAAGATGTTTGAAATCCTCGACGGCGAGATTCGTCATCTCAACGATTACATCGCCGATCTGCACGAGTTCGGGAAGGATTGAGAAAAAACCGCTGGCGCGATTTTATCGGATTCAGAAAAACCGAAGTTCCATTGGGATGACGCACCAGTTTCGATACGGACAGGTTTACGGCGGTGAATGCCGGCCAGGAGAAGGAACGCAATTTTATGAGCCAGGGAATCCGCATCACCATCGACGGGACCGCATACGATGCCGAACCGGACTCGACGGTGCTGGAAGTCGCCCGCGAAAACGGCATCGACATCCCTACCCTGTGTTATCATCCGGCGCTGAAACCGTCCGGGTCGTGTCGGCTGTGTTCAGTGGAGATCGCCGGCCGGGCCAGCGGGAAACCGACGGCCATGCTATCCTGCATTCTCAAGGTCAGCGACGGCATGACCGTCCGAACCGGGGGAGAGGTCGTGATGAGGGCCCGGACCCGGGCGTTTAAAAACCTGCTGAAGATGGCACCCCAATCCAAAGCCCTCATCGACATGGCCCTGCGATACGGGGTCGATCCGGGGCCTCCGCCGGACGGGTGTATCCGCTGCCGGCTCTGCATTCGGGTTTGCAAGGAAATCGTGGGCCCCGGCGCCCTTAAGATGGAAAAGCAGGAGGGACAGAATTTTGTTGTGCCCGTCGAAGGGTTGTGCATCGGGTGCGGGACCTGCGCCAACAT
>JASFPT010000021.1:0-26339 GCA_050115795.1 Desulfobacterales bacterium | reverse complement strand
CTCCGATATGAAGCGCTTCTACGAGCAGTGCGACGGCATGGTCGTTTGCACGGCCATCGACAAGTTCGTCTACGCCATCGTCAAAGAACGCTTCGACGATATGATTTACATCAACTATTCCAAGAAAGAGTGCGTCGAGAACGTCGATGATATCGAACACGACTTGGTGCGGGAAGCCATGAGGCTCACCGGTGTGGAAAAGGGGATCGAAATCACGACCCTGGCCGACATCCCCTCCACCGGCTCCGGTCTGGGCAGTTCCAGCTCCATCACGGTGGCCCTGCTGCACGCCCTGTATGCGTACCGCAACACCCTCGTCACCGCCGAGCGGCTTGCCCGGGATGCGTGCCGCATCGAAATCGACATCCTGGGCAAACCGATCGGCAGGCAGGACCAGTACGCCGCCGCCTATGGAGGGGTGAACCGGTTCCGATTCGCCGCCGGAGACGAAACGTCGCGGACGCCGGTGGAGATGAAGGGGGGGATTCGCCGCCGCTTTGCCGCCTCCCTGCTGCTGTATTACACCGGTATCGCCCGAAGCGCGAACCCGATTCTAAAGCAGCAGCAATCCAACATGGCCGATGACCGCCGTTTTGCGACGATGAAGAAAATGGTGGCCCTGGTCGATCCCTTCGTGGCGGCCATGAGCGCCGGGGATCTGGACGCCTGCGGCCGCCTCATGGACGAAAACTGGGCGTTGAAGCAGCAGATGGCCGACGGGATCAGCAATTCGGAGATCGAGCGGATGTACGACCAGGCCAAGGGGGCCGGCGCCCTGGCCGGAAAGATCGCCGGCGCGGGCGGCGGCGGGTTTCTGCTGTTGATCGTCCCCCGGGAGCGGCAGAACCAGGTCTTCGAGGCGATGAAAGACTACCGGGAGCTGCCGTTTATGATCGAAGACAGCGGCAGCAAGGTCATCTTCGACGACCGCGGCTATTCCAGCAAATAACATCGCTGCCGCGATTTTAGAAAATGTTTCGCTCCGCGGAACAACAAAGACAGATCGTTATCAGCGAGGAGAAGAGCTTGAAGATTCTGGTCACCGGCGGTGCCGGATTCATCGGATCCCATACGGTCGATTCCCTCATCGAAAAGGGGCATCGCGTCCGGATCCTGGACAATCTTCATCCCACGGTGCATCCTGCCGGAAAGCCCGCCCATCTTCACCCGGACGCCGAATTCATCGAAGGGGACGTCCGGGATCGGCGGGCGTGGCAACAGGGGCTTGCGGGGGTCGAGGCGGTCTACCACCTGGCGGCGTACCAGGACTATCTAACCGATTTTTCGACATTTATCGACGTAAACGCGGTTTCCACGGCCCTGCTATACGAGATGCTGGTGGAAGAAGGCGCCGGCCGTGGAGTCGAAAAAGTGATCGTGGCCGCCAGCCAGGCGGTGATGGGGGAGGGCCGCTACAGCTGCCCTCACTGCTTCCCGGTCCACGGCCGCCATGTCTATCCGGAAATCCGGCTCGAGGGCCAGCTGGCCGAGGGCCGCTGGGACCACGCCTGCCCGGACTGCGGCCGGGACCTTGCGTGGGAGGCCTCCGACGAAACGGTGGTCAACCCCTGCAATCCCTACGCGATTTCCAAAAACGCCCAGGAGCGGATCGCGGTGCAGCTCGGCCGGCGATACGGGATCCCATCGGTGGTGATGCGGTATTCCATCGTACAGGGCCCCCGGCAGTCGGTTTACAACGCCTATTCCGGGGCGATGCGGATTTTCGCCCTTTCGCTGTTGCTCGACCGGCAGCCGGTCATCTTCGAAGACGGCCGCCAGGTCAGGGATTTCGTCAATATCGGGGATGTGGTCTCCGCCAACCTGATGGTCCTCGAAGACAGCCGGGCCGACGGCCGGGTGTTTAACGTGGGCGGGGGAACCGCCTGGACGGTGCTCGATTTTTACCGGGCCATGGAGAAGATCGTCGGAAAAGAAATCGAACCGAACATCGCCGGCTACTACCGATACGGCGATACGCGTCACATATTTTCGGACACGGCAAGGCTCCGTGCCCTGGGCTGGCGTTCCGGGACCGGCGTCGAGGCGAGCATCGCCCAGTATTGGGAGTTTCTACAGGACCAGGACAACCTCCCCGGCATTCTCGAATACGCCGAAAAGCACATGAAGACGCTGAACGTGATCCGAACGGTGAGGTCCGCCGAACGCTAATTTCCAACCCGATGGAGTCGCGATGGAAACCGATACCCCCAACTTTTCAAAAGCGTACCTGGCCGATCTGGCCAAGGTGCTCGATGGTTTCGACCATCCAAGATTCGAAGAGGTCGTCAGCCGCATTTTGGACGCCTACCGGCGACAGGCCCGGATCTTCGTGATGGGAAACGGCGGAAGTGCCAGCACCGCTTCCCATTTTGCCTGCGACATCAACAAGGGATGCTGCCTGGACCTTCCCCGGAAATTCAAGATGATCTGCCTGAACGACAACCTTCCCTCCCTCATGGCGCTGGCAAACGACATCGACTACCGGGCGGTTTTCGTCGAGCAGCTCAAGAACTTCTTCGAATCCGGCGATCTGGTCATCGGCATCTCCGGCAGCGGCAATTCGGAGAATGTGCTGGAGGCCGTGCGCTACGCCCGGCAAAACGGGGGCATCACCATCGGCTTTTCCGGATATTCCGGCGGAAAGCTGGCGGCGATGGTCGATACCGCGTTCGTCGCACGGGTCGACGACATGCAAAAGGTCGAGGACGTGCACATGATTCTCGTGCACATGATCATGCAGGCCGTCTATCGCGCCCTCCACGACGGCAAATTGCCGGGATGTTGAAACCGGCACGGTCTGGGGAGGCCGGGAAACTGATGGTGGACGTTGAGCGCCAACGGCTGTGGTACGTGCTGCATACAAAAAGCCGGCACGAAAACGTTGTTTTCGACGGGCTGGCCAAAAAGCGCCTCGAGGCGTTTCTGCCGAAGGTCAAGGTTCGCAGCCGGCGACGGGACCGCAAGGCCATGGTGCAGGTGCCCCTTTTCCCGGGGTACCTGTTCGTCTGCACGGACCTGGAGCCCCGGGAGCATCTGGAGATCCTCAAGACGGTGGGCGTGGTTCGGATGATCGGGGCCCGATCGCGTCCGGTTCCGGTGGCCGAGGAGACGATCCAATCGCTCCGGATCATGGTGGCCACCGAACTGCCGCTGAGCACCGGAGCCCGGCTTCGCCAGGGGGACCGCGTGATGGTGGTCTCAGGCCCCCTGGCCGGAGTGGTGGGAACCTTCATCCGCCATCGGGGCCAGGGGCGGGTCCTGGTGCAGATCGAGGCCCTCGGCCAGTATGCCGCCGTGGACGTGGCCGAGGAAGACGTGGAGCGGGTCCCGGAGATCTTGGCTTAACTCCTTGACTTTCTGTAATCTTTTGTTTTATAACCCTTTTCAAACTGTCCCGGGGACACCGTTACCGGAAGGAGGAGCAATGAACAAGCTGGAGCTGATTTCCGCCTTGAAAAAAGAAGCCAACCTTTCCAAGGCCGAAGCGGCGAAGGTGGTTCAGATATTTTTCGACGACATGGCAGATGCGATGGCCCAGGGGGACCGGGTGGAGATCCGCGGGTTGTGCAGCTTTTATATCAAACAATACAAAAGCTACGTCGGCCGGAACCCGAAATCCGGTGAAAAGGTGCTCATCAAACCCAAGAAGCTGCCCTTTTTCAAATCGGGAAAGGAACTGCGGGAACGGGTTGATCATTAGGTGTGTTGCCTGGGCTTGAGCAGATAAAGGACCCGGCGGCAGCCCAGCGGCTCGCGGTCCTCCTGGAAAAGGGAACCTTGCCCCACGCGATGCTCTTTACCGGGCTTGCGGGGGTCGGGAAGAAAGATGCCGCCCTGATCCTGGCCATGGCCTGCAACTGCCGGCGGTCCGGCTCCGATCCGGAGCGGGATTTGCCGGTGCCCTGCGGGAACTGCCCCGCCTGCCGGAAAATTCGCACCGGTGTTCATCCGGATATCATCCAGATTCGGCCCTCCGGTTCTTTCATCCGCATCGCAGCCATCCGCGACCTCGTGCATACCGCTTCGATGAAGCCATACGAGGCCCGATACCGGGTGGCGATTCTGACCGATGCCCAGCGGATGAACCCGGAGGCAGGCAACGCCCTGCTCAAGCTTCTGGAAGAGCCGCCGGAACAGACCCTGATCCTCCTGACGGCACTGCAGACATCCGACCTTCTTCCCACGATTGTCTCCCGCTGCCAGCACATCCGGTTTCGCCCCCTTGCCAGGGACCGTCTGGCGTCGATCCTGACCGAGGAGCACGGCATCCAGCAAGAGCGGGCCGAGGTGCTGGCCGCCGCCGCAGAAGGAAGTCTGGATCACGCCCTGGCGATGAGCCAAAACCGATGGGAAGAACGACGAAATGGATGGATCGGCGCATTCGAAGATCTCTTTGCCGGGCCGGTTTCCGCAAAGCTTGCCTTTTCCGAGATGCTGGCCGCCGATCGAAACAACCTTGACGAGACGCTGGCGCTGCTCAAGACCTGGATTCGGGATCTTGCGGTGTACCGGTACCGTCCCCGGCTCGTGGTCAATCGAGACCTGGAAGACCGTATCCGCCGTGCGGGGGACCGTTACAGTGCAAAGCAGCTTGCGGATTTTCTGACGGCGCTGGAGCGCGCACAACGTCGTATTTCTTCCAACGCCAACCCGAGGCTGGCGCTGGAAGCGATGACGCTGGAACTGACAGATGCATAAAACCGTCGGTATTCGATTTAAGCCCGCGGGCAAAGTCTACGACTTCGACAGCGGCGCATTTGTTTTGAAAAGCGGGGACCATGTGATCGTCGAGACCGAAAAAGGGCTCGGGTTCGGCGTCGTGACCGTACCGCCCCGGATCGTCGAGGAAGGGGAGGTCGACCGGAAGTTGAAAAAAGTCTACCGGCTCGCCTCCGAGGACGACTTCCGTCAGGTTGAAAAAAACGCCGAGACCGAACGCTACGCGCACACGTTTTGTCTCAAGTGCATCAAGGAACTCGGCCTGAAGATGAACCTCTTTGCCGTGGAGAGCACCTTCGACGCCAGCCGCCTGACGTTTTTTTTCACGGCCGAAGGCCGGGTCGACTTCCGGCAGCTGGTCAAGATGCTGGTCAAAGAGTTTCGAATCCGGATCGAAATGCGCCAGGTGGGCATCCGCAACCAGGCCAAAATGTGCGGCGGCCTCGGCCGCTGCGGGCGTCCCCTGTGCTGCTCCTCGTTCATCGAGAAGTTCGAGCCCGTGTCGATCCGGATGGCCAAAGAGCAGAGCCTCTCCCTGAATCCGACCAAGATCTCCGGCCAGTGCGGTCGCCTCATGTGCTGCCTGACGTTTGAAAACGATACCTACCGCCGCCTCAAACAGGAGTATCCGAAAATCGGGGCCACCGTGGAGACGCCGGAAGGCCGCGGCAAGGTGGTGCGGCACAACGTCATGAACCATCGGCTCTCGGTCAAGCTGGAAAAGGGGGGGATCATCGAGACCGAGCTGAAAAACGTCGCCGCCGGGAAGAACTAGGGGGAGTCATGACCGAACCGTTTTACATCACGACACCGATTTACTACGTCAATGCCCGACCGCACCTGGGGCATGCCTATACCACCATCGTGGCCGACGTTGCCTGCCGCTTTCACGCCATGCGGGGTCAGGAGACCTTCTTTTTGACCGGCACCGACGAGCATGGCGACAAGGTGGTCCAGGCCGCCCAGAAAGAGGGCAAAAGCCCCCGGGTCTACGTGGATCAGATCAGCGCTCTATTCAAGGAGCTGTGGCCGCAGCTCAACATTTCCTACGACCGCTTCATCCGGACCACGGAGCCGGACCACATGACGGTCGTCGAACGGGTGCTGCAGCACATTTACGAGGCCGGTGACATCTATTTCAGCGAATACGAAGGGTTGTACTGCTTCGGCTGCGAGCGGTTCTACACCGAGCGGGAGCTGGTCGACGGCCGCTGTCCGGACCACGAGGTAAAGCCCGAACCGATCAAGGAGGCCAATTATTTTTTCAAGATGAGCCGGTATCAGGACTGGCTCGTGGACCACATCCAGCGCCACCCGGACTTTATCCGCCCCGAGCGCTACAAAAACGAGGTGCTCTCCTTTCTTCGCGAGCCCCTGGAGGATCTTTGTATCTCCCGGCCCAAGTCCCGCCTCAAGTGGGGCATTACCCTCCCGTTCGACGATCAATACGTGACCTATGTCTGGTTCGATGCGCTGCTCAACTACGTTTCGGCGCTGGGATACCCCAACGGGGAGCGGTTTGTAAAATTCTGGCCCGCCGCCCAGCACATTGTGGCCAAGGACATCCTCAAGCCCCACGGGATCTATTGGCCCATCATGCTCAAGGCGGCCGGGATCCCCTTGTACCGCCACCTGAACGTTCACGGATACTGGAATGTCGAACAGAGCAAAATGTCCAAGAGCCTCGGCAACGTGGTGGAGCCGCTGGCGCTCAAAAATGTCTACGGTCTGGATGCCTTCCGCTTCTTTCTGATGCGGGAAATGACCTTCGGCCTCGATTCGGGTTTCAGCGAGGAATCCCTGGTGGGCAGGATCAACTCGGACCTGGCCAATGACCTGGGAAATCTGTTTTCCCGGGTGATCGCCATGGCGCGCAAATATTTCGACGGTCGGGTGCCGGACCCGGACTTTGATGCCGGCGGGCAGCTCGACATGGGGATCGGCGATGCGGCCGGCGAAACCGTAGACCACTACGAGAGCGCCATGGAGGGGTTCGAGTTTCACAAAGGGCTGGCGGCGGTCTGGGCCTTTATCAGCCGGCTCAACAAGTACGTCGACGTCACCGCTCCCTGGGAGCTGGCAAAGAGCGACGCGGGCCGGAAACACCTCGAAGTGGTCATCTACAATCTTCTCGAGGGGCTGCGGATCATCGCAGGGCTGATCTATCCGGTCATGCCCGAAACCGCCGCCACCATGCAGCGGCATCTCGGGCTCGATCCGAAGCGACCCTATTTCACCCTCGATCGGCTTCGCTCCTGGGGCCGTCTGCCGTCCGGCACGCAGCTGCCCAAAGGGATCAGCCTGTTTCCCCGGGTGGATCGCAAAAAAGACGAATCGGCCGGCGCGAAAACCCGGGCGAGCCGGGACGCGGAGGGGCCTGCCGAGGTCAAACCCCAGATCACGATCGAGGAGCTGGCTCGGGTCGACCTCCGGGTGGCCACGGTGGTGCATGCCGAAGCGGTGCCCCGGGCGAAAAAGCTGCTGAGGCTGGAAGTCGACATGGGCGAGAAGCGAACCCTGGTGGCGGGAATCGCCGGCAGCTACGCTCCCGAGGAGCTGGTCGGCCGTCAGGTCATCGTCGTGGCCAATCTCAAGCCCGCCAAGATCATGGGAATTCTTTCCAACGGGATGGTCCTGGCCGCCGTGGACGACGCGGGGGCGAAACTGGCAACGGTCGATCCGCCGGCCGCCCCCGGCACCGCCCTCCGATAACCAGCACCGCGCGGGCCTGCGGCAGTGCAAAAATCGGTTCAACGACAGCGGTCAACCGAGGGTACCGAGGAAGAAAGCACCCCAGGGATGCGGAAACACCTAAATCGAACACCGCCCGGCAGCTTTGGCGGCTGGCGGGTTTACCAGGACCGGCTCAGACGGGATGCTGCGCTGGGGAAGGTCCGCGGCCGCCTCGCCCGATGGCTGGCGGCCGCGGCCGTTGTTGCGCTGGCCGCCTCGGTCTACATGGGCTGGCATGCAGCCGAAGCGCCGGATCCGGCCGGGATGGATCGCGCTGCGCAGCACCGGCAGGAAAACCGGCTCACCAAGGCGGATCTGCAGGAGGCGATACCACCCGAAGCCCTTCTCAACCTGAAGGCGTCGGACTTGGAGATCCGCATCGACAGTCGTCGCCATCTCGTGGAGACGAGCCTGGACCTCCCGCTTCAGCGGTATCTCATGGACCAGCTCGATCGGCGCCACAGCCGGTACATCGGGATCGTGGCCCTCGAGCCCGCCACGGGCCGCGTACTGGCCATGGTGGGCTACGACCGGAGCGGAAAAAAAGAAAACCCCTGCGTCGAAAAGGTTTTTCCGGCGGCCAGCGTGTTCAAGATCGTGACGGCTGCCGCCGCCATCGAGGATCTTGGATTGCTGCCCGACTCGCAGATGACATACAACGGCCGAAAGCACACCCTCTACAAGTCCCAGCTTCGCACCGAACAGAACCGGTACACCAATCGCACGACCCTGCGCAGATCCTTTGCCCTGTCGATCAATCCGGTTTTCGGAAAGATCGGGACCCACCGCCTGCACCAGGAGCTGCTGGCCAAGTACGCCGATGCTTTCGGATTCAACGAGCCGATTCCCTTCGAGGTCCCTGTTGCCGCCAGCACCATCCAAATCACAGACGACCCCTACCAGTGGGCGGAGGTGGCCAGCGGCTTCAACCAGGATACGCGGATTTCGGCGCTGCACGGGGCGATGATCGCTTCGGTCGCCCTCAACGGGGGGCGCATGGTGGCGCCGACCATCGTCGAGAAAGTCACCGATCCCCAGGGCCGGGTCGTCTACCAGGGGCGGCCGGGGGCCGTCCGGGAGGTGATCTCGGCCGGGGCGTGCCGCCAGCTGGCCGACCTGATGGAGGCCACCGTCTCCTCCGGAACCTCCCGATCGGCTTTCAGGGGGCTTCATCGGGATTGGGTCCTGTCCAAGCTGACAATCGGCGGGAAAAGCGGTTCCATCAACAGCCGGGACAACAAGGCCCGCTTCGACTGGTTCGTCGGATTCGCCCGGGAAACCTCCGGGGAAGCGAAAGTGGCCGTCTCGGCGGTGGTGGCCCACGAGAAGTACATCGGGCGGCGCGCGGCGGAATACGCGCGGCTGGCCATCCGCCGCTATTTCCAGGAGACCTTTGCCAGCCGCAAGGAGCAAACCCGGGATGCCCCCGGGTAGCGAACGTTGATCCTTGCCGGGGTGGGGGGGGCGTGTGCCGGCCGTCTTTTGACCCTCGACATGCGAAGCAGGCACGAGATTAGAAATACGAAATTCGAAACAAAACCGACGGGGGAAAAGTCGGGCTTTCCCATCGGATGCTGACGGAAAGGGGGATGGACCATGCCGGGTTTTGAAGTGTTCGGCCAAGAGGAGCGAAAGCAGGTACAGGATGTTCTGGAAACGGGCGTCCTTTTCCGTTACGGATTCGACGGGGCCCGAAAGGGGCACTGGAAGGCGAAGACGTTTGAAGAAGAACTGGCCGCACGCCTCGGGGTGTCCTACTGCCATCTGTGCGCCAGCGGGACCGCTGCGTTGAGCCTCGCTCTTGCGGCCTCCGGCATCGGGGCGGGGGACGAGGTCATCGTGCCGCCGTTTACCTTCGTTGCCACCGTTGAGGCGGTCCTTTTGGCCGGCGCCGTGCCCGTCTTTTCAGAGATCGACGAAACCCTTTGTCTGGCGCCCGACGCGCTCTCTGAAAAGCTGTCGGACAAAACCCGGGCGGTGCTCCCGGTGCACATGTGCGGAGCCATGGCTCGCATCGACGCGATTGCCGACTTCTGCCGGGACCACGATTTGGTGCTGATCGAAGACGCCTGCCAGTCCCTGGGTGCCACCTACGGCGGAAAAGCGGTGGGGACCTTCGGAAAGATGGGCTGTTTTTCCTTCGATCCGGTCAAGACCGTCACCTGCGGGGAAGGCGGGGCCGTGGTCACCGACGAGGAGGACCTTTACCGGTCGGCCGATGCGTTTGCCGACCACGGGCATGATCATATCGGCAGCGACCGGGGAAAGGAAAGGCATCCCATTTTGGGGACCAACTTCCGGATCAGTGAACTGAACGCCGCAGTGGGCGTCGCCCAACTGCGGAAACTCGACTGGATGCTCGAGACCCAGCGGCGCCACCGGGACCGGATCAAGGAAGCCATGGCCGGATTCCGCGGTCTGAGCTTCCGGGAGATTCCAGACGAGGCCGGCGATTCGGCCACCTTTCTTTCCTTCTTTCTCCCGGACGGGCAAAAGGCCCGGCAGGCCGCAGCCGCCCTCAACGAAGCCGGCGCGGACGGCTCTTTTTACTGGTACGACAACAACTGGCATTACATTCGCCAGTGGGATCACCTCAAGGACCTGCGCTGCGCCGCGCGGCTCCCGTTGGCCCTTTACGACCAATGCCCGGACTACGGGGCGGTCGCGCTGCCGCGCTCCGACGGCGTTATGGCCCGGGCGATTTCCATGCAGATCAAGCTGACCTGGACCGAGGCGGATCTGCAACAGCGGGCAGAGGCCGTCAATCGGGTGTTGACCCAGGTGCTGGGTTAGCAGACAATGGCGCCGGCGATGAATGCGGGAGTCGGCCGGGCCCCGGGGTCCGGCACCGCAACCGATGGACGGCATTGACCGGTTTCAGCGAACGAAAGGACGAACCGTTGGGCAGATACCGTAATTTCAAGGTGGTTCCCCGGGTAGTCTTCGGCCGGGGATGTTTCGACCAGCTCGAAGAGATCCTGGCCGAGCAGCGGGCCGGTTCCGGTTCGTTCATGGCCTTTCTGGTGGACGATGTGTTTCAGGGGCAGGGCCTGGACAAGCGGATCCCGCTGGCCGACGGGGATCTGCTGCTGTGGGTCAACGTGGACGAAGAGCCCAAGACGGGCTACGTGGACCGGCTGGCCGACCAGGTCCGTCGCCGCGGGGGAAAGGCCGCCGGCGTCATCGGCATCGGCGGGGGAAGCACCATGGACCTGGCCAAGGCCGTTTCGCTGATGCTCACCAACCCCGGCTCTTCGGCCGATTACCAGGGATGGGACCTGATCCGTCATCCCGCCGTCTATCACGTGGGAATCCCCACCCTTTCCGGAACCGGGGCGGAGGTCTCCCGGACCACGGTGCTCACCGGCCCGGAAAAGAAGCTCGGGATCAACTCGGATTACACGGTGTTCGACCAGATCGTGCTCGATCCGGACATGACGGCCGGTGCGCCGGTGGAACAACGTTTTTACACCGGGATGGACTGCTACATCCACTGTGTGGAGTCGCTGACAGGGACCTTTCTCAACGGCTTCAGCCGGGCCTTCGGGGAAAAAGCCATGGTCCTGTGCCGGGAGGTTTTCCTGGAGGACCCTCCGGACGCCGACGAAAAGCTCATGATGGCCTCTTATTTCGGCGGGATGAGCATCGCCTACTCCCAGGTGGGGGTCTGCCACGCCCTGTCCTATGGGCTTTCCTACGTACTCGGCGTTCACCACGGCATCGGCAACAGTATCGTCTTCGACTACCTGGAGGAATTCTACCCGGAGGGCGTCGCCGAGTTCCGGGCGATGATGAAGCGCCAGAAGATTTCCCTTCCCCGGGGGGTGACGGCGGATCTTGCCGAAGACCGCATCGCCAAGATGATCGACGTGGCCCTCGTGCTCGAACCCCTGTGGGAAAACGCCCTCGGCCCGGACTGGCGCAGCCGGATGACCCGGGATCGGATCGAGGCCCTGTACCGAAAAATGTAATAAAATCGCCTTCGCGATTTTATGAAAAGATTCCGTTTACTTCAGTGCCCTCGCCAGCGCGGGATGACTGTTCCGCAGAAGGCGGCCACAAGCGATCTTGGATGCCGATGAAACCAGATTCTACATTTGATTCGATACGCCATGCGATTGGCTTTTTCCGTCGACTCCGCCGTGTGATCCGGTCATGCAGAACCGCTTGCGGGCCCGGCCCCTTTCGGCGGCTTTTTTCGAGGCCGGTCTATTTTGCAAAAGCCCTGGATCGGGTTCCAGCCGGGGCCTTGGTGTTCTTCCCCGTCACCACTTCGAGGCTGTGCTGCGGTCTGGCAGGGGTGGTCGCCGTCCGGACCAGCCGGACCGAGGCCGGTCCGGATCTTGCCGGCATTGCCCGACAGATCGAGCGGATCGGACGGCAGGGGGCCGAGGCCTGCCGGACCGAAGAAGACGTTTTCAGTTGCTATCTTTGCGGAAGCGAAGCGGTGGCCGGCCTGCTTGCCGCCGTCCGGGAGCTCAAGGCCGACGGCGCCTTCTTCGGCATCCTGGCCGATCCGGTGCAGGGAAACCGGCTGGGGGAGATGGCCCGGCGGCTTCAGGGGGTCGTGGAAGTCGAGTCGCGTCGGATGGCCGAGCGCACCGGGAAGATGAGCCCTGCGGCGGTGGAGGCCGCAGCCGGTCGGATCGAAATGCTCAAGGACGCCGCCTGGTGCCTTTCAGAGGAGATCATCGGCAACCTGGAAAAGCTCCGAAACCTGTGGCCGGGCGCCGGACAACGGCCAAATCCGGACCGGATTAGGTTCTTCCGACACATCAACACGGTCCTAAACAGCATCGAGCGGCTGGAGGTCCGGGGAAGAGATTCGGCCGGGCTCTCTGTTCTCGTCGATCTGGAAGAAGACGACTACCCCCGACTCGTGGCGGCCATCGACCGGGAAGGTCTCGGAAAGGAGTTCGCCGACCGGCTCGGCGGGGCGGTGCTGACCCACCGCAGCATCCGGATCCAGGATCAAGTACGCCCGGACGGGGCCCGGTGTGCGTCGGTGGCCGTCTCCTACAAGATTGCAGCCGAGATCGGGAGCCTGGGCGACAACACCGCGTTTTTGCGCCGGGAGATTCGGGAAGACCGGCTCCTGCAGATCCTGGCCGGGTTTCCCCGAAGGGATTACTCGATTCTGTCTCACACGCGATGGGCGTCGGTGGGAGCGATCACCCGGGCCAATTGCCACCCGGTGGACAATGTGACCGGCGAAAACGGGTCCGGCGCCGGGGCCATCATCCATGTCTGTCTCAACGGCGACATCGACAACTACCTGGACCTCAAACAGACGCTGGAAAACGAAGGCGTCCGGATACCGGCCGATATCACCACCGACACCAAACTGATTCCGCTCCAGATCGCCCGCTACCTGAAGGGGGGGGGTGACGTGGCCGAGGCCTTCCGACTGGCGGTAAGCGACTTCAAGGGCTCCCATGCCATCGCCATGCACACCGATCTGGCGCCGGGCCGGATTTTCCTCGCCCAGAAAGGGAGCGGCCAGGCGATCTTCGTCGGGCTCGGCCGGGGTTGCTTCCACCCCAGCTCCGAGGTCTATGGGTTCGTGGAAGAGACGAGCCGATACCTGAAACTCGACGGGGAGACCGTCGCGGCCGGGAAAAACGGCCCCACCCAGGGCCAGATCTTCATTCTCTCCTCGGAAAACGCCGGGGACCTTTCCGGGATCGAGGCCTTTTATTACGACGGCACACCGGCCACCCTGGGCCCCGATGCCGTCAAAGAGACGGTGATCACCTCCCGGGACATCGACCGGCAGGATTTTCCGCACTACTTTCTCAAGGAGATCTCCGAGGCGCCGCGATCGGTGGAGCGAACGCTGCTCAACCGGTGGCGGCAGGACGAGGAGGGGCGGTTCCAGGTCGCCCTCGACGAGCGTGTGGTCCCGGCTCGGCTCCGGGATGCGATTGCCGAGGGTCGGATCCGCCGGTTTTTTTTCATCGGCCAGGGGACGGCCGGAGTCGCCGCCTCGGCCTGCGCCGGCATTCTCGATACCTACCTGGCCGACCCGGCCGTCCAGGTCAGCGCCCTGAAGGCTTCGGAGCTTTCCGGTTCCAAGCTTTGCGAGGGCGGCAGCGACCAGAGCCTGACCGATGCGCTGGTGGTCGCCATCAGCCAGTCGGGCACCACCACCGACACCAACCGGACCGTGGACCTGGTCAAGGAGCGCGGGGCTCACACCCTGGCCATCGTCAACCGACGGGACTCGGACCTGACCTTCAAGGCGGACGGGACGCTTTACACCAGCAGCGGCCGGGACGTGGAGATGTCCGTGGCCTCCACGAAGGCCTTCTACGCCCAGATCGTGGCCGGGGCCCTTCTGTCGCTCTTCATCGCATCGCTGCGCGGCCGCCGGTCCGGTGCCTTCGTGGCCGAAGAGGTTCGCCAGTTGCTGGCCCTTCCCGATCAGATGCAGAAGGTGCTGGCCATGGGCCCGACCATCGAAGCCGCCGCCGCGCGGCTGGCCAACAGCCGGACGTATTGGGCGGCGGTGGGCAGCGGCCCCAACAAGGCCGCCGCAGACGAGATCCGGATCAAGCTCAGCGAGCTTTGCTACAAGACGATCTCCTCGGATTTCGTGGAGGACAAAAAACACATCGACCTGTCCTCCGAACCGCTGATCATCGTGTGTGCGGCAGGCGCCCGGCCCACCGTGATCGGCGACATCATCAAGGACACCGCGATCTTCCGCGCGCACAAAGCGGCTCCGGTGGTGATCGCCGACGAGGGCGAGGAGCGGTTCGCCCCTTATGCCGAAGACGTTTTCCACGTACCGCGGGTGGCCGAGCACCTGGCACCGGTGCTCAACACCCTGGCCGGGCATCTTTGGGGCTATTACGCGGCGCTGGCCATCAACGAGGGTTCCCGGTTTCTGTACCGATTCCGGGAAGAGATCCGTGAAAGCCTCGAGGAAAGCGCCCAAAAAGGGCTCGACGTCTACGAATCGATCCTGGAGCAGTCTTTCCGGGAAAAGGCGGCCGCTTTTTATCGGGAGTTTCGCGGGATGAACCTTGCCGGCAGGCTGCCGGGCGTGATGGGGATCGAATCCGCCTCCGATTTGACGCTGCTGCTCAAGTACCTGTCGGGCCGCCTGCCGGTTTCCGATTTCGAGCTCGATTTCGGCGTCAAGGGGACGGCTTTGAATATGATCAACCGGCTCTTTGAATGCCTGAGCAGGGCGATCAACACCCTGGCCCGACCCGTGGATGCCATCAAGCACCAGGCCAAGACCGTGACCGTCGGCACCAGCCGGATCCAGGAAAAGTTGGAGGGGATCCTGTTTGCCGTGTTGGAGGGCCACGGCATCAGTCCCGCCCAATTGACCAACCGCAACATCCTGGTGCTGCGAAACGTGCAGGGGATCGTGGCCGAAATCAAGGGCTCGATCCTGTATCGAATCCGCAACCTGGATTTGCTCGGTGAGCCCACGGATCGAACCGCGATCGAAGTGATGGAAAAGCGGGGGGTACTTCAGCCGATCCCTTCCCGGGTGGAGACAGACACTCGCCTGAAGGGCACCAAGCGCATCATCGTCCGGGAGGGCAACGTTTACCTTGGCAAAGGGCGCAAAGACGGCCGAAACATCCTGGTGATCCCGGCGATCTCCACCTCTCCGGAGACGCCGAACCTGATCGAGTACCTGCTGCTGCTCAACATCGAATTCAAGCCGGATTTGCGCCGGGAGGACAAGATCAGGGCCCTGGGCGGCAAGTTCGAACGGATCAAGAACCTCGTCCAGGAAAACAGCGTGCTCTGGGATGACCGGCACATCGACATCGTGGAGACCGAAGAGCTTTTCGGGCGGTCGGCGGAGAAGATCGCCGAATTTATCATCTCCCGGGTCAACGGCAGCGGAGCAGCCGGCCGGTAGCGCCCGGCCGGGAGGAGGGCCATGAAAAAGCAGTTCGTCGAGTCTCTGACCGCCGGGGGACAGATCGAGGACGTCTTCGTGCTGGCCGAAAAGCGGCTGGCCCAGAAAAAGGACGGGTCCAACTACCTGACGGTGCGTTTTGCGGATCGAACCGGTTCGATCCGGGGAGTGGCCTGGGACAACGTGGAGAAGATCACCGCCGCCGGCGCCGCCGGCGAATTCGTCCGCGTCGTCGGCAGTGTCGGCGAATACCGGGGGGAACCCCAGGCCGTCGTGCGGGAGATGTCCCCCGTCGACCCGGCGTCGGTGAACGCCGCCGATTTTTTGCCCGCCACCGGACAGGACATCGAACAGATGTTCGACCGGCTCGTGCGGATGACCCAGGCCATCGACTCGGCCCCCCTGCGGGATCTGATGGCCGCATTCTGGAACGACCCCGGCTTCGTCGAGCGATTCAAAAAGGCCCCCGCTGCGAAGATGATGCATCATGCCTATATCGGGGGACTCCTGGAACACTGCCTGTCGATGGCGCTTCTGGCCGACAAGATCGCCCGTCATTACGGCGGCGTCGACCGGGACCGGCTGCTGACCGGAGCCGTGCTGCACGACATCGGCAAAGTGCGCGAATTCAGCTACCGCCACAGCATCGACTATTCCGACGAAGGGCGGCTGGTGGGGCACATCGCCATCGGCCTGGAGATGATCGATGAGAAGATCCGTTCCCTTGAGGGGTTTCCGGAAGAGGAACGCAGGCTGCTCAAACACATGATCATCAGCCACCACGGGGCGATGGAGTACGGTTCGCCGGAGCCGCCCAAAACCGTTGAGGCCGTGCTGCTTCACTACATCGACGAGATCGACTCAAAGGTCAACGGCATCCGGGAGTTCATTGCCGCCCAGGGAGAGGAAGACACCTGGACCCCCTATCACCGCGTACTGGGGCGGCATTTTTACCGCGGTCCGGGCAAGGAATAGCGATGTTCATCACGCTGGAAGGCATCGAGGGGTCCGGTAAAACCACCCAGCTGCCCCGGCTCTGCGATTTTCTGACCGCCCGGGGCGTTGATTGCGTCGTCACCCGGGAGCCGGGCGGCACTGCGGCGGGCCGCAGGATCCGTTCGATCCTGCTCGATCCGGAAAGCCGGGGGCTTTCGCCGAAGGCGGAGCTTTTGCTGTACTTTGCCGACCGGGCGGATCATGTAACGAAGGTGATTCTGCCGGCCCTTTCAGCCGGTCAGACCGTGGTCTGCGATCGATATGTGGACGCCACCATCGCCTACCAGGGCTTTGCCCGGGGGCTTGGCACCGACCTGGTGGAGGCCCTCCACCGCCTGTTGCTCGACGACCTGAAGCCGAATCTGACCCTGCTCTTTGACCTGGCGCCGGAGGTAAGCCTCCGGCGTGCCCTGGGGGCCCTGCAGCGGGGCGACCGCACCGCCGCTGAAAGCCGTTTCGAGAACGAGGCCCGCGCGTTTCACGAGCGAGTCCGGGCCGGCTATCTTGAATTGGCCAGACGGGAGCCGCACCGCTACCGGGTGATCGATGCGGCGAATAGCCCGGAGCAGGTGACCCAGGCCATGATCGACGCGGTCTCTTCGTTGCTCGACTGATCACCGGAAACCCGTGAAGGAACGATGAACAAAGAGCGCCCCCTGACATGCGCCACGGTGCTCGACACCATCGGCAACACGCCGCTGGTGGAGCTGCGCCGGGTCAACCCGAACCCGAACGTCCGGATGCTGGCCAAGCTGGAGTATTTCAACCCCGGCGGTTCGATCAAGGACCGGGCGGCCCTTGCGATGATCGAAGCCGGAGAGCGCGATGGACAGCTGACCCAGGAGAAGACCGTCATCGAAGCCACCAGCGGCAACACCGGCATCGGACTTGCGCTGGTCTGCTCGGTGAAGGGATACCGGCTGCTGCTGGCCATGGCCGAGTCGGTCAGCGTCGAGCGCCAGAAAATCCTCAAGGCCCGGGGGGCTGAAATCCTGCTGACCCCCGGTCATCTGGGCACCGACGGCGCCATCGAAGAAGTCTACCGGCTGGTGCGGGAATTCCCGGAGAAGTATTTCATGGCCGACCAGTTCAATTCCGAAGCCAACTGGCAGGCCCATTATGACGGCACCGGCCCGGAGATCTGGCGACAGACACGGGGGGAGATCACCATGCTGGTGGCCACCCTGGGCACCACCGGAACGCTGATGGGCCTGGCCCGCCGCCTCAAGGAGTACAATCCCGACATTCAGATCGTCGGGGTCGAACCCTACCTCGGCCATAAGATCCAGGGCCTGAAGAACATGAAAGAGTCCTACTGCCCGGAGATTTTCGAAAAGCAGCGCCTTGACCGGAAGGTCAACATCGAAGACGAGAAAGCCTTCGAAATGACCCGCCGGTTGGCCAAAGAAGAGGGGCTCTTTGTGGGTATGAGCAGCGGCGCGGCTGTGGCTTCGGCCTGCCGCGAGGCCGAGGCCATGGACTCGGGTGTCGTGGTGGTGATCTGCCCCGACGGGGGGGAGCGCTACCTGAGCACGCCCCTGTTCACGGTCCGGGAAGAGATCGCCCTGCAGGTTTTCAACACCCTGACCCGGACCAAGGAGCCCTTCCGGCCCCGGCGCACAGGCCACGCCTCGATCTACACCTGCGGTCCAACGGCCCACGAGCGGATGCGCATCGCCGACTGCCGCCGTTTCGTCTTTGCAGACCTGCTCTGCCGCTATCTGGAGTTTCGCGGCCACCAGGTCGTCCACGTGATGAACATTACCGATCTGGACGACAAGACCATCGAAGGCTCCCAGCGGGCCGACAAACCCCTGGGCGAATTTACCGACGCCTTCGTTGATTTGATCCAAAAGGATCTGGCCTTTTTGAACATCCGGCCCGCCGACGTGATGCCCCGGGCCAGCGCCCATGTGGAGGACATGATCTCCCTGGCCGAACGGGTCGAACAGCAGGGCACGGCATACGAGAAGCTTCGGTCCCTGTACTTCGACATTTCCCGGGTCACCGACTACGGGGCGCTTTCCGGCGTGGATCTCGAAAAGATCAAAATCGGCGCCACCGTCAACCTGGACGAATACGAAAAGGACAATCCCCGGGACTTCACCCTCTTTAAGCGGTGCACCCTTCCCGAGCTCAAGAGAGGCGACTTTGCCAAGACTCGGTGGGGGAACGTCCGGCCCTCCTGGCACATCCAGTGTGCCGCCATGGCCATGCGCTACCTGGGGGAAAGGTTCGACATCCACACCGGCGGGCGGCAGCACATTTTTCCGCACCACGAAAACGAAATCGCCATTTCCCGGGCCGCCAACGGAAAGCCGCTGGCCCGCTACTGGATGCACTGCGACCGGGTCGAGGTAGAGCAGGAGCCGGGGGGGCCGAGCATCGCCGAACTCGCCGAAAAAGGGTACACCGGCCGGGAGATCCGTTTCTGGTTGATGAGCGGACACTACCGCAAGCCCTTGCGGTTTTCCACCGACCGGCTCGAAGACGCCCGCCGATCCCTGGACCGTCTCGACGCCTGCATCCATTCGCTGCAAAACGTTCGGGACGGGCGGCCCTGTGCCGACCTGGATCAATTGCGCTACGATTTGAAGCAGGGGTTTGTCGATGCCCTGGACGACGATTTGAACGTATCGGCGGCCATGGCCACGGTCTTTACCTGCGTTCGAAAAATCAACCGCCTGCTCCTGGAGCAGGCGATCGACGCCGACGGCGCCCGGCGCGTCGTGGAGACATTTCGGGAGATCGATGGGGTCCTCCACCTCTGCGATTTTTCCGGCGCCTACGACGACGACCGGGTGCGCCGGATGATGGCCGAAAGAGACGAGGCCAGAAGGCGCGGAGACTGGGAGCGGGCCGATCGCCTTCGCGACGGCCTCCGGGAACTGGGCGTGGTGGTCAGAGACAGAAAAGCAAAGACCGAAGAGCGCTTGTCGGAATAACGTTGCGAATTCGTATCGGTTTCGACAACCATCCGTGGCTTCGAATCAACGCAGCGGTTTTAGCCACGCGCGCGAAAGAATCCATTTTTCGAGCGGGCAGATGGAGCCGCTGAACCGTGACCGCAGCTGTTCCGATGCGGCCGGCCATGCAACGAATCGGCAGGGCCGAACCGATTTGCCGTAAATCCCCTTTTTGCGGTCTTTTCAAATAGATTCTTTCCAGGGATTGCCAGAGAACCGTGTCATCGCCGGGGCGCTTCAAGATGCCGTGCGCGCCGAAGCTGTTCAAACGGACCGGAATTCCGGCAATCCCCACAGAAGGAGATGTTTTGTGAAGACGATGCTTTTTCCCTTCACCTGGCTGCCGGAGGCGCATCTTCAGGCGGTGCTGCGACATTTTCAGCGGCCGGTCGTGCTGGCCCCCTCGGAACACGGCCTCTCGCCCCAGATGCACCAGTGGCACCAAGCCGGCCGGATCGAGCTGCTCACCCCGTTTCAAGGAGACGGGGAGCGCCTGGTCGATCTTTTGAAAGACTTCCGAACCTGGGCGGAGAACCACCGGGGGGGCGACCGGTCGATCGCACGGATTTTGGAGGCCGCCGCCCCCTTCTTCGACGATTCCCACGTGGCCCGGATCCGGTCGCAGATTCGAAAGGGGCCATCCGGGGCTCAAGACGATCCCCTGGACCGGCTGACCCGGGCCCGGCTGTTTTTGCTGATGGCCGAGAGCTACGATCGCCAGAGTCTGGAGCTCGAGGCGGATCTGGCAAGCCTGGCGGCGTTGGAAACGGCCATGCTCTCCGGTATTACGGACGAGGAGGGGTTCGGGGAAAGATCCGATCAAAGGACCGCTTTGCCGACGGCCCTCGACCCGGGCCGGTTCATGACCGATGAGCGGATCCGCGCCTGGGCGCGGTTTTACCTGGAGTCCGGGGCAAACCGGGAGGAGCCCGCGGTCTTTGCAACCACCAGCCGGATCGTGATGGAAGCGGCGTTGGACCGGGTGGCCGAGCCGGAGGCGGTGATCTCTGCGGCGACGGACACCGTCGGCGCCGATGCGGTCCGCAACGCCGTGGATGCGCTCCGGTCGGGGAGGCCGGTCGATGAAAGAACCGGTTCGAACGGGCCGCGGCTTTCCCTTTACTTTCTGCCGGCGGTCGATCCGGAACGGTTCTTTTCCCGGGTCCTGAAGTCCACATCCCCACCGGCGGGCGCCTCCGGTTCGGCGGGGGGGACCCTGCTGGCCTGGATAAACACAACTATCTAAAAATACAGCGTTATATTTTCACAAAGGAAAATCGCAGGAACGCCCCAAGAAGTCTTGACTCAGTATTTCAATTGGTATAAGGACTTTGCCCGGAATGGAAATCGCAGGGGGCTGGCGCCCTCGCGCGAAAGATCACCTCAGAAAGGAGGCTAGATAAAATGGCGTTCAATCCGATCGTTGACGATGAGAAGTGCGAAGGTTGTGAAGAGTGCGTCGATGTCTGCCCTGTTGAAGTCTTCGAGATGCAGGATGGAAAATCGGTGCCGGTAAATGCGGAAGAGTGCCTCGGATGCGAAAGCTGCGTCGAGGTCTGTGAAGCCGGTGCCATCACCGTGGAAGAGACCTAAACGCCCCCTTGCCGAATCTCCCCGGGGCCTTTGAATGGGTGAAGGCCTCGGGGTTCCAAATATCCCGCCGCTGGGCGGGTTTTTTATTTTCAGCTCCGGGCGGTTTGCCTATCGCGGCGGCCCCGGCCCGATGGCCGGGCCGCCTGCCGACGTCGAAAGCGGCAGCCCGATTGGGGCCAGAAGCGAAACGAATTCCGAGGCCGGGCTGCCCCTGCCGGTCTCGATTCGGACATCGGGATGCGGCATCAGGATGATCACCCGGCAGCGCCGCAGAATCCGGGATAGGGCGTCTTCGGCTGCGATGCTTTTCGCGTCATTTTCGCTGACGACCAGATCGGTCCCCCCGGCCCCGCGAATCGAAACGACCTCCTTGACGATGGTGCGACCGGGCCCGGTCCGGCCGGCGTGCATCACGGCCGAAGCCGATACGGGATGCCGGCAGGCGGCGCCCCGGGGTCCGGTTCGATCCCCGCCGAATCCGACGGTGCCGTCGGAACCGCTTGTTGTGACATACCGGGCCATTCCCCGAGCGACCAAGGCCTCGGTGTCGACACCGTCCACATCGTAGAGGGTTCTTCCGCCCTCGGCCAAGATCCTGGGAAACAGGGCCGGAGACACCGATCGGGTGCGGGCGGCCTGCCGGACGTCGAGCACGAGCCAGGGATGGCTTTCGTCAGGGAGCGTTTGTGCGGGCGGGGGCCGGTTCATGGGCCGGTTTCTCAGGGCCTGAACGAGGCGGGCGGTCAGGCCGCCGATCCCGGTCATCGGCGCTCGAAGCACGGTTTCGTAGTACGGGCGGGGGGCGTTTCCGACCCACAGTTGCCGCTGTTCGGTAAACTGGATGAGCGCTTCGATCTCGATGGTCCCCGAGCCGGCAGCCAGTTCCCTGAGCGTCTTTTGACCATCGATGTGGATTCCCGCCGCAATCTTTAAAATCGATTGAAGGGCAATCATCTTGGCGGCCCGGCGGGCCATGGGGCGGGATCCGCCGTGCATGTCGGGCATTCCCCGCCCGATGCCGTAAATCGCGCCCTCTTGCCAGTCGATCCATCCACCGGCGTGCCGTTGGACCAGCGGTGAATATCGGCTCTGGCCGGCAGCAGCAGTCTGGGCCGCCAGGAAAAAAGCAAGGGCGGCTAAAAGGGGTACAAGTGGTCTCAAACGCATCAACGCCTCAACTCCCGCCAAGGGATTCACCGCAACGGCAGTCGAAACGCTATCATATTCCCTTTTCCAGGACAACCGGAGGGGGGCGGTTGACTTCCCCGTGGTGTACCGGTAGAAACCGAGACGGCGAGAATTTGCCTGGACCGGGGTCGCCTCCGACTTGACCGATTTCTGCGCGTCGCCGCGGAAAGTCGTCGCCCGCCCCTGGGGCGGTCCCGAGAGGCTCGTTCCCGTCGCAGACGGCGCCGTCCGTGTTGAAATCGAACGCCTGAAGTCCGGCGGAAAAGCCGCCGGCGGTAAAATCGCGCAGCGATTTTACGGAGGAGGAGTCGATGAGCCATCACCACGACCATTCCCACCACCATCCGCATGATCATGCCCACCAGGGCCAGCAGATGCCCGTCGACGAAAAGATCGCCAGGCTGCTGGAGCACTGGATCCAGCACAACGACGATCACATTCGCTCCTACCGGGAGTGGGCCGAAAAGGCCCGGGCGCAGGGGCTTGCCGAAGTGGCCGCAAAGATCGACGAGGCAGCCGAAATGACCGCTGCCGTAAGCGAAGCCTTTCACCAGGCGCTTGCCTCGACCCGCAAAACGTGAGAGGGCCGCGGACGACGGCGGTGGGGGCGGCGCATCAGTCCGGGGGGCGGGAGTTGCCGGGGGCATTGGCGGCCATCAGCGCCGCCCACGAAAACACCTGGCCCGACGTCAGCAGGCGGCATGCGCCGGCCGCTTTCATCGTCTCGGTTTGAAAAACGTCGAGCAGAACCATGGAAAGGCCCGCGGCGGCCAGCATCGACAAAAACACCGACGCCACCAGGGATCGGGGTGCCCCGGCCGGGGCACCTGCGGTGAGATTCGACAGACCGGCGACGGTTCGAACCGGCAGGTTCAGCATCTCGGGAAGCAGGCGGATGACTTCCAGCACCTCGTGCACCTGACCGATTCCGTCCTGCCAGGACAACGGGACCACCACCGGGTCGACGATGATCCGCTCGGGGGGGAGCCCTTTTTTTGCCGCAGCCTCGAACAGCGCCAGGGCGCAGGACAGCCGGCCCTGGGCGTCCGGCGGGACATGTCCGTCGGGTCCGAGCAGATAACCGACGATATCCACGTCGGCTTCGACGGCCAGGGGAAGAATTCGCTCCAGTTTTTCCGGTTCGAGGGAAAAGCCGTTGAGGATCGGGGGGCGCAGCGAAGCGCGAATTCCCGCTTCCATGGCCTTTGGGTTGGCCGTGTCGATGAGGATCGGCAGGCGGCAGGTTTCCTGAACGGTGCGAACCAGAAAAGGGGCGATCGTTTCCGGATTGCGCGGGCAGGGGCCGGCATTGATGTCGATCGCCTCTGCCCCGGCAAAGACCATGTTACGGACCAGGGCCGCAATCGGGGCGGGATCTCCGCGCTCGGCGGCCCGTTGAACCGATGGGCGCAGAATCTGCAGGTTGTCGGCCGCCAGGATCATGATCCCTCCCCGGGCCCACCGCCCGCCTCATGGCCGCGGCCTTTTGCCGGCGGTGCGATTTTCTCCAGAAATGCCAGAGAGGCCTCCAGGGCTTCTCGGGAAAAGACCTCGATGCTGACCACGCCCCGATACCCTTGCAGGATTTGGCGTACGACCGGCAGAAACCCGGGGGCCATGCGGTCCAGAGACAGGTGGTCCCGGCCGTCGGCCACGCCGTGAAGATGGACGACCGCGATCCGGTTCGCGTGGCGTTCGAAAAGGGCGATCGGATCAAAACCGTGCACGAACAGGTGCCCCAGGTCGACGCAGACCGAAAGGCCGAGCGCCTCCACCAGCGGCGCGACCCTGTCGAACGGATAGTCAAGGGTCTCCACCGCGATCTTTTCCGGAGCGGCAGGCCCGCGCAGCAGGCGGTCGAGGCTCTCCGCCGCAGCCCGGCGCCACCGGTCGAGCGCCGCCCGTGTCGGGTCCCGGGGGGCGGGGGTGATGTGAAGGCAATAGGAGGTGGGCCGCCAGGCAAGGGTCTCTTCGATCCGACGCCGCAGGAGCCGGGCATCCGCGCGTCTGCGCCCGGGGTCTTCGGCGGCCAGCTCTGCATCCAGCGGGAGATGGACATTGACGGTCAGGTCCGACTCGGCCAGAATTGCCGCCACCTCCGATATTTCCTCCGGGGAGGGGGGCGAATCCTTTTCAAAGAGCAGCACCTCCACCTCGTCGACCACCTGCGACAGCGCCCGGACATTGGGGGCGATCCGGTCCGGATAGATAAAGGAGGTTGTGGCGACCCGGAACGGGAACCGCCCCCGGTAGCTTTTCGTCCGTGCGGGGTCGGATGGGGAGCTTTTACTCACCATTTCCTCCGGAAACTGTTTCAGGACGCTATACGCCCGTCAGCAGGCCGCCGACACGCCAAAGCCGTCATGGCGACGGAGCGCTGCAGGCAATGCCCTTTCCGTTGTCGTTCGATCTTCGGGTTTCCCGTTGCAGGTGAAGCCGCGGGTGTTTTTCGACCCGAATCCCGCCATGTCCTGTCGAATCATCCCACAGACGCCAGGGTGGTGGCCAGCCCCGTCATGGCCACCATGGCAAACAGCGAAGCCAGCACCATCAGGTCCCGTGCCCGAAGGATGTCCGCGCGGCTCACCGGGCCGCAGCCTCTTCCGATGAATGGCTTGGGGACGGTTTTGCCGCCGTAGCGGCTGGGACCGCCGAGCTTCACTTGAAGGGCTCCGGCAAAAGCGGCTTCGGGAAAGCCGGCGTTGGGACTGGTGTGGCGTCGACCGTCGGCAGCGGCGACGGAAAGGACGCCGCCGCCCCGCCGGCACAGGATCTGGGCGGCCACGGCGATGAACAGCACCGAAATCCGGGCCGGAATCCAGTTGGCGACGTCGTCGATTCGGGCGGCAAAGGAGCCGAATCGCCGATAGCGCTCGTTTCGGTGTCCGATCATGGCGTCAAGCGTATTGACCATGCGATAGGCGGCGGCAAGGGGCGCGCCGCCGAGGGCGGCAAAAAACAGCGGGGCAACGACGCCGTCCACCAGGTTTTCGGCCACGGTTTCCACGGTGGCCCGGGCGATCTGGTGCCGGGTCAGCCGTTCCGTGTCCCGGCCGACGATGCGACCGAGCCGGGCCCTGGCGTCATCAAGATTTTCCTCCGCCAGAACGCGGTGCACGGCCTCGGCCTCGGTCGCCAGGGACCGGGTGGAGATGCAGACATAGACGATCGCCACCTCCGCGAGGATGCCGGCCGCCGGGGAGATCCACCGGGCGGCCGCCGCCAGAACGGCGGCCGCTCCCCACGAGAGCAGAATCAACGCGGTCGCCATCAGTGCGCCGGCGATCCGCTCATTGACGGGCAGGGCCCGAAATCGGGGTTCGGCCCCGGAGATGGCTGCCCCCATCCAGCGGACCGGGTGCGGAAAGCGCTCCGGGTCGCCGAGGATCATATCCGTCATCCACGCGCCGGGAATGACCAGGGCGGTGCAAAGAAGGGCGGTCATGCCGGTTCGGCCCCCTTTAGCTTCAACGGGTCCGGGCTGCCGCCCTGCGCTGTCTCGGCCAGCAGTCGGTCCAGCAGTCGGTCGTTTTCTTCGGGCTGTTTCAGGGAGATGCGGATGTAGCGCTCGGTAAGGCCGTCGAAATTGGCACAATTGCGGATCAGGATTCGGTGTTTCAAAAGCCGCGCTGCCAGCTGAGAAGCGGTGTGTGGTTCGGAAAGCCGGATCAGCGAGAAGATCGTTGTACTCGGATACAGGTGCAGGGCGGCGCACCCGGAGAGCTTGGCCGAGAGGCGCGCGGTTTCGCTGCGCACATACTGCCGGGTGTCGCGCAAAAAGCCTTCGATCTTTGCCGCTTCAGACATCAGAAACGCGACGGCAGTCTGAGCCAGGCTGTTGACGCTCCAGGGCAGACAGCAGCGTTTCATCGGCTCCAGCAGCGGCTTGGAGGCGATCAGAAACCCGACCCTCAGACCGGGAATCCGGAACACCTTCGACAGCGAGTTGAGAACGACCGCATTGGGGATCTGCCGGCCGGCCAGGCTCTTTTCCTCTGCGCCGTCGACGAACGGAAGGTAGGATTCGTCCACCACGAACCGCACAGAAGGGTGCGCCCGGCAGAGTTCTTCCAGCATCGCCGTCGGCAACCGAACGCCGGTGGGGTTGTTCGGATTGCAGATGAACGCCAGGTCGGCTCCTGCCAGCCCCCTGGCGAGCTGATCCGGATCCGGGACAAAGCCCGCTTCCGGTAAGAGGGGCAGCCGGACAACCGATACACCGGCCATCCGGCAGGCGTCTTCATAGTCCGCATAGG
>JASFPT010000020.1:0-28451 GCA_050115795.1 Desulfobacterales bacterium | reverse complement strand
TACAAGGTCATCACCAGTTGGTAGGGGCGGGGTTTACCCCCGCCCGTTTTGTTTCGGCAGCGCCGAGGCGTCCACCACAGCAGGGGAGAAATCGTAATGGACAGGGAATCGTACCTGAAAAAGGTCGAGGCGGGCGGAAAGACCTACACCATCGCCCACATCGGGCGGCTCGAGAAAGACGGGATGGCCGACATCGAACGGCTTCCCTTTTCGATCCGAATCCTGGTGGAGAATCTGCTCCGGAAGCTCGACGGCCGGATCGTCACCGAGGAGGATCTGAAAAACATCGCCGGCTGGCAGAAGCGCTACGACGCGCCGGTGGAGATCCCCTTTCACCCGGCCCGGGTCCTGATGCAGGACTTTACCGGCGTTCCAGCCGTTGTGGACCTTGCCGCCATGCGCGATGCGGTCAAGCGCCTCGGCGGAGATCCGCAAAAGATCAACCCCCTGATTCCGGTGGATCTGATCGTGGATCACTCCGTGCAGGTCGACTTTTACGGCACGGCAGATTCGCTCACCCGGAACGTGGCCAAAGAATACGAGCGCAACGCCGAGCGCTATACCCTGCTCAAATGGGCCCAGAAAAGTTTCAACAACTTTCGCGTGGTCCCGCCGAATTCGGGCATCTGCCATCAGGTCAATCTCGAGAACCTGGGCAGGGTGATTCTCACCGAAGAAGACCGCCAACAGATGGCATACCCGGACACCCTGGTGGGAACCGATTCGCACACCACGATGATCAACGGCATCGGGGTCATGGGATGGGGGGTGGGCGGTATCGAGGCCGAAGCGGTGATGCTCGGCCAGCCCTATTACATGGCCATCCCCGAGGTCATCGGCGTGAAGATGACCGGCGCCCTGCCGAAGGGAGCAACCGCCACAGACCTCGTACTGACGGTCACCGAACTGCTGCGGCAGCACAATGTGGTCGAAAAATTCGTGGAGTTCTTCGGGCCGGGAATGAAAAAGCTCGGCGTCCCGGACCGGGCCACCATCGCCAACATGTCTCCGGAATACGGGGCCACCATGGGATTTTTCCCGGTGGACGAACAGACCGTATCCTACCTGCGCATGACCAACCGGGAGGCGGCGGCAGACATCGTGGACGTCGTCACCCGGGAACTGAGCCTGTTCTACACCGGGCAAACCGATCCCGAATACACCCAGGTCCTTGAACTCGACCTTTCCACCGTGGCGCCCTCTCTTGCCGGCCCGGCGCGCCCCCAAGACCGCATCGTCATCGAGGGGTTGAAAAAGAACTTCGCCGACATTCTGGGCTGCGAATACGACCGCGACGACGACATTGCCCACCTGCCCCCCTCCCAGGGTGAATCCGGCTCCCGGACCGTCCGGGCCGCCGCAGGCAAACCGGTGGGGCAAAAAGAGGTTTCCGTCGACATCAACGGCAAAAGGGAGGTCATCGGCGACGGCAGCATCGTGATCGCCGCCATTACCTCCTGCACCAACACCTCCAATCCCTATGTCATGCTCGGCGCCGGCCTGCTGGCGCAAAATGCGGTGCGCCAGGGCCTCCGGGTGGCACCCACCGTGAAAACCTCCCTGGCGCCCGGCTCAAAGGTGGTCCTCGACTACCTGCAAGACGCCGATCTGCTCCCTTATCTGGAGGCGCTGGGATTTCATCTGGCCGCCTTCGGCTGTACCACGTGCATCGGAAACAGCGGCCCGCTGCGTCCCGAGATCGAAGAGGCGATCGAGGAAAACGACCTCACCGTGGCGGCCGTCTTGTCGGGGAACCGAAATTTCGAGGCCCGAATTCACCAAAACGTGAAGGCCAATTTCCTCGCCTCTCCGATGCTGGTAGTGGCCTTTGCCCTGGCCGGTCGAATCGATATCGACCTGAGCTTCGAGCCCCTCGGACTTACCCCCAATGGCAAGCCGGTCTACCTGGACGATATCTGGCCGGACTACGAGAAGATCGATCGGGCGGTAAAGGCCCACGTCAAACGGGAATATTACGAAAAAGAGTACGGTCGGATCTTCGACGGAGACGAATTCTGGCAGGAACTGCCGGCGGGCAAGAGCACCACCTTCGCCTGGAAAGAGGAATCCACCTATATCAAGAACCCCCCCTACTTCGAGGGATTCGACCTGGCGCTGTCCCCGCCCGGCGATGTGAAAGAGGCCCGCGCCCTTTTGGTGCTCGGCGATTCGGTGACCACCGACCATATCTCGCCGGCGGGCGCCATTCCGGAGTCCTACCCGGCCGGCCGGTATCTGATCGACAAGGGGGTCGAAAAAAAGGACTTCAATTCCTATGGATCCCGGCGCGGAAACCACGAGGTGATGATGCGCGGCACCTTCGGCAACATCCGCATCAAAAACCAGATGGTCGCCCCCAAGGAGGGCAGCTACACCCGAAAGTTTCCGGAAGACGAAGAACGGTTCATTTTCGACGCCTCCATGGCCTATATGGACGAGGGGATCCCCCTGGTGGTGCTCGGCGGCAAGGAATACGGCACCGGCTCTTCCCGGGACTGGGCGGCCAAGGGAACCAATCTGCTCGGAATCCGCGCTGTGATCGCAGAGTCTTTCGAGCGCATCCATCGAAGCAATCTGGTCGGCATGGGGGTGTTGCCCCTCGTGTTCACCGACGGCGCCTCCTGGGAGCGTCTCGACCTGGACGGCTCGGAGACCTATCGGATCTCCGGAATCGAAGAGATGGCGCCCCGCAAGACCGTCCATGTCACGGCGGTCAAGGCCGACGGGGCCGAGGTCTCCTTCGATGCGGTGTGCCGCCTCGACACGGTGGTCGACGTCGACTATTTTGTCAACGGCGGTATTCTTCCCTACGTGCTTCGAAAGCTCATGGGATAGATGCGCTGGCGCGCATTTACGAAAGGGGCTGCGGCCCAGTTGGAGTAAGACCTCCCGTCATTTCCGGCGCCGAACATGATTCGGCGCCGGTTTTATGTTGGCCGGTTTTCCTTGACAAGGGGGAAGAAAGCTGGTTTTTACCCGCCTTTGCCAACGGGGCCGGGGCCTACGGTTTGGCCCAAGCGCGGGAAAGACCCGGTTTGACATCCCGGGCGATCGAAGGTAAGGCTTCTTGAAGAAAGTCGATTTTCATCGAGAGGAACGGGAAATGGCAAAACCGAAACTCAAGGCGCATCGGATCACCCGGGAGTGGTGCAAGGGATGCGGCATCTGTGTCCACTACTGCCCCAAAACCGTACTGGAACTCGACGAAGAAGAAAAGGTCTGTGCCGTACGTCCGGAAGACTGCATCTGCTGCAGGCTCTGCGAATATCGATGCCCGGACCTGGCGATAGAAATCGAAACGAAATAGGTCGGGATCATGGCAAACGAGATTCGATTTGTTCAGGGAAACGAAGCATGCGTGGAGGGGGCGCTTTACGCGGGGCTCGATTTTTTCGCCGGCTACCCGATCACCCCGTCCACCGAGGTGGCCGAACACCTGTCAAGCCGCCTTCCGGCCAAGGGGGGCAAGTTCGTCCAGATGGAAGACGAGATTGCGTCGATGTGCGCCATCATCGGTGCCTCATTGACCGGCAAAAAGGCCATGACCGCCACCAGCGGCCCCGGTTTTTCCTTGAAGCAGGAGGCCCTCGGCTATGCCGTCATGGCCGAGATCCCCTGCGTGGTGGTCAACGTCCAGCGCGGTGGACCGTCCACCGGCAATCCGACCCATGTCAGCCAGGGAGACGTGATGCAGGCCCGCTGGGGGCGCCACGGAGACCAGGCCATCGTCTGCCTGACGGCGTCCAGCAACCAGGACGTGTTTGAAATAACGGTGGAGGCGTTCAACATCGCCGAAACCTATCGCACGCCGGTGGTTCTGCTTCTGGACGAAGTCGTGGGCCACATGCGCGAAAAGATCGTGGTCCCGTCGCCCGGGGAAATCCCTCTGGTTGAGCGGCTTCACACGGCGGTTCGGGAAGGGGTCGACTACCACCCCTATCTGCCCCGGGAGGACGGCCGACTCCCGATGTCGGATTTCGGCGGCATTCACCGCTACAACGTCACCGGTCTGTTCCACGACATGTGGGGATTTCCCACCACCAACCCCAACGTGGTTCACGGCCTGCTTCGCCACCTGGTCGACAAGATCAACAACAACGCCAACCAGATGGCCCGCTACCGCGAATACTACATGGACGATGCCGAGCGGGTGCTGATCTCCTACGGTTCAGCGGCTCGAAGCGCGCTTCACGTGGTGGAAAACCGGCGTCCGCGGGGGGAACGGCTCGGCCTTCTGGAGCTGCAGACCCTCTGGCCGTTTCCCGAGACCGTGGTGCGGGAAAAGTGCCGCAACGCCGTTTCCGTGGTCGTGGTGGAGATGAACATGGGCCAGGTCATGCAGGCGGTCAAGTCCTCTGTGGACGATCCGGACAAGGTGTTTCTGGCCAATCGGATCGACGGCAACCTGATCACTCCCACCGACATCCGCAATATCCTGCGGCTAATCCAGGGGCGGGGGGTATAGGAAACGCAAATTCGAAGCACGAAATCCGGAATTCGAAACGGTTCGACAAGCTCGCCGCCCTGAGCAGCGTCGAAGGGCAAGTTCCAATGACCGAAAGGATTCTCAGGAACTCTCTGAAAAGCGTCGAGGTAACAATATGCCGGTAAAAGACTACATCCGGGAACGGTTTTTCCCCCATCTGTGGTGCCCGGGGTGCGGGCACGGCATCGTGCTCAACGCCCTGCTGCGGGCCGTCGAACGGATGGGGCTCAAAAAGAAAGACATCGTGATGGTCTCCGGGATCGGCTGCAGCTCCCGGATCTCGGGTTATGTCGATTTTCACACGCTGCACACCATACACGGCCGGGCCCTGGCCTTTGCCACCGGCGTCAAGCTCGGCCACCCGGAGCTGAACATCCTGGTTCCCATGGGCGACGGCGATGCCCTGGCCATCGGCGGGAATCACTTCATCCACGCGGCGCGCCGGAACATCGACCTGACCGCCATCGTCATGAACAACCGGATCTACGGGATGACCGGCGGGCAGTACTCGCCCCTTTCCGGATACGGCACGATCGCCACCACCGCCCCTTATACGAACATCGACCACGACTTTGACGTGGCGGCCCTTTCTGCTGCGGCCGGCGCCTCTTTCGTGGCCCGTTCCACCACCTACCACGTGCAGCAGCTCACCGACATTCTGGAAAAGGCGATCCTGCACAAGGGGTTTTCCGTGGTGGAGGTGCTGTCCCAGTGCCCGACCTATTTCGGTCGAAAAAACCGCCTCGGCAGCGCCACCGACATGATGGACCTTTTCAAGCAAAACACCACGCCGATCGGGTCCAAGGCAAAGGAAAAGGACCCGACGCTGATCGAACGAGGGATTTTCGTCGAAAAAGACATCCCGGAATACTGCAGCGAGTACGACAAGATCATCGAGCGGGCGATGAAAAAAGGAGCCTGACGGCCATGGAACGGGTACGACTCGTCTTTTCTGGATCTGGTGGGCAGGGGGTGATCACCGCAGCGATCATCCTGGCCGAAGCAGCGGTGCTCTTTGAAGGGCTGGAGGCGACCCAGTCCCAGTCCTACGGACCGGAGGCCCGGGGTGGAGCCACCCGCAGCGACGTGATCATCGCAGACAGCCTCATCCGGTACCCCAAGGTGATTCAGCCCAATGTGCTGGTCTGCCTCACCCAGGAGGCCTACAACAAGTTCTGCAGCATCATCCGCCCCGGCGGCATGCTGCTGACCGACTCGCGCTTCGTCAAAACCGAGCGAAAGGTCGACGCCCGTCAGTTCGAGCTGCCGATACACCGGCTCGTGATGGAAGAAATTGGAAAGCCGATCGTCTTCAACATCTGCATGCTGGGCACCCTGATCGGTCTCACCGAGCTGGTCCGCCCCGAATCGATCATGAAGGTGCTGGAGAGCCGGATTCCTTCCCACTTTCTGGACATGAACCAAAGGGCCCTGGAGGTGGGGCTGGCCCTGGGGAAGGAAGAACGATAGACGACCGGAACCAGTCGACAAAGCGCACCGGAAAAGGCGGCTTCCTGAAAAGGGGAGCCGCCTTTTTGTTTCCCCTCCCGATCTTACCAAAATTTCAATGAATCAAGGGCCTTTGGTAATAATTTTCCAAAACGGCAAGGAAAAACTTGACATCCCATATGTGGTATGACAACAGACATCATACCTCGACGCTATTTTCCTGCCCAACCGTCGAATCGAAAGGACAGACGATGAGTTTCAAGTCTCTGAAAAAACCCCTCTTGTCCCAGGAAGTGGAACTGGCCATCAAGAATTCGATCCTGTCGGAGATCTACAAACCCGGAGAAAAACTCCCATCAGAGCGCGAACTGGTGGAACAGTTTCAGGTCAGCCGCGTCACCATCAGGGAAGCGTTTCGAAACCTGCAAAGCAGCGGCCTGATCCGGATCCAACGGGGCGTCAATGCCGGGGCCTACGTCGAAGAACCAAACGCAGACCCGATCACCCAGAGCTTTCAGAATCTGATCCACCTGGGTCGCATCGACTATTCCCATCTGATCGACGCTCGCCTCTACATCGAGCCCCGTGCCGCCGAGATGGCCGCCAAATACAGAAACGCCGACGACCTGACGCGTCTTCGCAGCCTGCTGGACAGGGCCGAGGAAATGGCCGAAGAATCCCGCAGGCGCGCACGGCTGCTCAACGTGTCGTTTCACTGCGAGGTGGCCAAGATCACCAAAAACCCGATCATCGTCTTTATTACCGAATCGATCACCCAGTCCTATTCGGCCCTTATCATCGAGCGGACCCGCACCAAACTGAACCGCAAAGACATCCAGAAATTTATCGACGAGCACCGGGAGATTCTCGACTCCATCGTCAAGCAGGAATCGGCAGAGGCATTCGAAAAGACGCGCCGCCATCTGCTGGAGACCTACGCGACCTACTCCCGCGTCGCCCCCGAAGAGTATGCCCGGGAAATCGATCGCCGGATCAAAAAGGATTTCGACATGGGATCGTTCCTTGATTCCTGAATTGTAAACTCACAGGAGAAGGAGGAGGAGGACATGCGCAAGACAACTTTTCGATGGGGCATCGGCATCTCGGTGGTCATGGCCGCATGCTTCTGGTTGACCGGATGCGCCACGACCGGATCGGCGGCCAAAGACGAAGGCATCGCCCAGAACATTTCATACCAGGTGGCCGATTCGGCAGAGATTACCAAGGTGGCCTACTACTTCAAGGAGTACAAGGGAGCGAGCCGGCTTCACATGGAGGTGACGATCAAGAACATCTCCAGTGAAACCAAGCGATTCCGGGTGAATATCTTCACACCGGACGGCGCCTCGGGCGGCGGACTCTACCCCCGGAAGGTCAAGGACGACGCCAAAGGGATCGAGGCCGGAAAGGAACTGGCACGGGAATTTCCGATGTACTACGACAAGATGCCCACCGGCTTTACAATCATTGTCAAGGAACTCTCATAGACAATGGCTCCGGCGATTCGCCGAAAAGGAAGGAGGATGACATGACAGGGAAGAAAACCTCGATCCGAACCGCCGCACTGGTCGGCATCCTGGTTCTGGGGTTGACGGCCTTTGCCGCCCCGCCGGCCTCGGCCATGCGGTTTTTGTCTTTTGGGACGGGAAGCCCCGCCGGCACATACTATTTTCTCGGCGCCGGCTTTGCCTCCATCATCAACAACAACGTCCCCGGTGTCCGGGTGGCCGCCGAGTCGACGGCGGCTTCCACTGAAAACGCCCGTCTGATGATCCGGGGTGAGATGGAGATGGGTCTGGCGTGTATGGGGACACTGAAGGACCTCAAGGATCAGGGAATGGACGTGGACCAGGTGAGGCTGGTCGCCGTGGGCCACACCAGCGACACACACTGGATCGTTCGCAAGGAGTCTACCATCCAGTCCATCGCAGATTTCAGAGGCAAAGTCATCGGCGTGGGGCCTGCCGGAAGCGCTACCTTGAATATTTACTCGAAAAAGCACCTGGAAACCGGATGGGGTCTGACCTTCGACGACTTCTCGCCGAAGTACATCTCTTTTTCAGAGGTCACCCGCGGCATCCGGGACAATACCATCGACGCTGGCATCATCGCCGCCGGAGCGCCCCTGGCCTCGGTCATGGAGCTCGCCCGGGACATCCCCATTCGCCTGATCGAAACAGAGCCTGCGGCGCTCCAGAAGCTGAGGGCCAAATACAGCAACGTGGTCCCTCTGATTATTCCGGCCGGCACCTATGAGGGCATCGACAAGGACGTGCACACCTACACGCTGCCCCAGATGTGGCTGTGTCGGACCGATCTCGACGAGGACCTTGTCTACAAAATCATCAAGGCGGTCTACGAGCACGAAGAGGAGAAAAACGCCATTCACCCCCTGGCCAAGATGTACAATGTGAAAAACGCGTTTCGCGGTTCGCCGGGCGTCCCGGTCGGATTCCATCCAGGAGCCATCAAGTACTACAAAGAAAAGGGAATCTGGGACAAACGGGAGCAGTACTATCAATAGCGCCAGGGAGGGATTTCATCCCGATTCGCAAAAAGCTGCGACCTGAGCGTTTTTTTTCAGATCCACTTCTGGTCTGACAGCAGACATCAGGCCCCTGCTTTTCGGTTTCGAAAAGCAGGGGCCTCGAACCCGAAAAGGTTGAACAGTTTATGGCCGGCCGGGCACAGAAGCAGGCTTTTGCCCGGCAGAGCATAGGGATTGACATGGAGATTAAAGCCGAACAACCCAAAGCCGACATTCCGATGCTGGTCCGGGTCATCGCGGTGGCCATGAGTCTGTACCAGCTGTTTACCGGCATTTTTCAACTCACTGCCATGAACCAGCGCGTCACCCATGTCACTTTCGCCCTGGTGCTGATCTACCTGTATTACGGCTTCGATCAGAAGAAGAGGAACAAAATCGCCTGGCACGGCTGCCTGCTGGCGGCCACTGCATTGGGCCTGGGCGTATACGTGCTGGGTACCTGGTTCAAGAAAATCGGTGAATGCGGCCTGTGCCCTCCCTGGTACGAGCTGGCCATGGGAACCGTGTTTCTGCTGCTGTGTATCGAGGCGGCCCGCCGAACCCTCGGCTGGGTGTTTCCGGTGATCGCCGTTGTTTCCATGATCTATGCCCGGTTCGGGGAAATACTGCCGGGGATTCTGGCGCACAAGAACTACCCCTTCGAACGGATCGTGGGCAACATGTTCATCACCACCGACGGTGTTTTCGGCATGCTTGCCGGAATATCGGCCACCTATATCTTTTTGTTCATCCTGTTCGGGGCCATGCTGCGGGCGGCCGGCGGCGGCGAGTTCTTTATCAACCTTTCCTTCGCGTTGTTCGGCCACGTTCGGGGGGGCCCGGCCAAGATCGCGGTGGTGGCATCCTCCCTTTTCGGCATGCTTTCGGGAAGCGGCACGGCCAACGTGGCCGGCACCGGACAGATCACCATCCCTTTGATGAAACGAAGCGGCTACAAACCGCACTTTGCCGGGGCGGTGGAGACCGTTTCCAGCTCCGGCGGTCTGCTGATGCCGCCGATCATGGGCAGCGCAGTATTCATCATCATGGAGGTGTTGGGGGTCAATTACGTGACGATCATGAAGGCCGCGGGTCTGACCGCCGTTCTCTATTACATCGGCCTTTTTCTGATGATCGACCTGGAGGCGCAGAAAATGGGGATGAAGGGCCTTCCCAAAGAGGAGCTGCCGGCCTTGGGACAGACCTTCAAGGAGGGGTGGTTTTTTCTCATCCCCATCGGTGTTCTGATCTTTTTTCTGGTCTACTCGAAGGTATCGGTCACCCGCGCCGCTTTCTGGGCCACCGTTGCCATACCGATTTGCAGTATCTTGGGCGGCAGCAAACGACGGATGACCTTCCGCCAGTTCGTCAAAGGGCTTCAGGACGGGGCGCTGACCGCGCTGCCTGTGGTGGCGATCCTTTCTGTCGGCGGAATCGTTCTGGGGATGATTACCCTGACGGGGCTGGGGTTGATGATGTCCGGGCTGCTGATCAAAATGTCCGGCGGGCACCTGCTGGTTCTTCTGCTGCTGACCATGGTCGCCTCGATCATCCTCGGCATGGGCGTTCCGCCGGTGGCGGCATACATCGTGCTGGCAATCCTAGTGGTCCCGGCGCTGATCAAGCTGGGAGTCTATCCCCTGGCGGCCCATTTGTTCGTTTTTTACTTTGCCACCATCGCCGGCATCACCCCCCCGATGGCGCCGGACGCCTTTGTGGCGGCAGGCATCGCCGAAGCACCTATGATGCGCACCGCCTTTACGGCCTGCCGGCTGGCGCTGGTGATTTTTATCATTCCATACATGTTCGTCTACAACAACGCCCTGCTGCTGGTGGGCAACGTCGCACAGATCTTGCAGGTCTGCATCACCGCCTTTTTCGGGGTCCTGGCCCTGGCCTGTGCCGCCCAGAATTACCTGGGCGGCCGACTCCCGGTTCTGCTGCGGGGGATCATGTTCCTCGGCGGGGCATGCCTCATTTACCCGGGCCTGAAAACGGACATTGCAGGCCTGGCCATCGTTGCGGTGATGTTCGGCATCCGAATTCCGCAAACGGTCAAGCGCTACACCATCGGCTGGATGCGCAAACAGCCATCGACGCGAGGGGAAAGGACCGCATCATGACTCCTTCTTTTATATCGGCGATGACCTCCGAGGCATTTGCAAAGGCGGCCGGAGACGACGCCGTGGTGGTCATCCCCCTGGGGTCCACCGAACTGGAGGGATCCCACCTGCCCCTTGGTGTCGACACCATCGTGGCCGACGGGGTTGCCAGGCGCTTAGACGGCGAGCCCGGCGTGCTCATCGGCCCCACCCTGCCCATCGGCTATTCCAAATGGTTTCTACCCTTTGCCGGCACCATCACCCTGGAAACCGAAACCCTGATCCGGGTGCTGACAGAATACGTGGAAAGCCTGATGACCGCCGGCATCCGCCGATTCGTCTTTTTAAACGCACACAAAGGCAACAACGCCTGCATCGAATCATCGGCCCGGCGCCTGGTGGCGGAACACCGGGTGCGCGTGGCAATGCTCAGTCTCTGGAAGCTTGCCCACGACCTTTGCGCGGTCAAAGACGGCGCCGTTGCCGAAGGCCGGTTCACCCACGCCGGCGAGATCATGACCTCTGCGGTGATGGCCTTGGCACCGAGCACCGTGGTCAGCGAACGGATCTGCGCAGACCAGGTCAAATCCCCGGAAAACAGCTGCTTTACGGTGAAAAATTCCCTGGGAGAAACCGAGTTCATGGATTCGGTGCAGATCATCTTTCAAGACATCCGGGACGTGACCGATTCGGGCACCATGGGAGATCCCACCGCAGCAACGGCGGAAAAGGGCGAAGCGGTGGTGGAGCGAATCACCGCGTATGCCCGGGCGTTTCTCCAGGAATTTCGAAAACTCCCCATCGAATAGAAAACTGCCGGAGGTGCAATGGCCCCAATGGAAACTTCCCTGGAAAAACAGTTGACCGACCATGTGGTCCGCACCGGCTTTGAGGATCTGGATGCGGAAACCGTCCGCTGCTGCAAGAAGCTGGTCATGGACTCCCTGGGCGTCGTTTTCCCGGGCAGCCGGGCCCCCGGATGCCCGCAGACCGTTGAAATGCTCAGATCCTGGCAAAGCGATCAGGGGGCTTCGGTGCTGCTGACCAACTTTCGCGCGGCCCCCCCGCTGTCGGCCATGGCCAACAGCGCAATGATGCACGCCCTCGATTTCGACGACACCTTGGACGCATCAGCCCTTCACACCTTCGTCAATGTGCTGCCGGTGGCACTGGCGGTCGCCGAGCACCGCGGCGGCGTCAGCGGCAAAGATCTGATTGCGGCCTTGGTGCTCGGGGTCGATGTCATCTGCCGGATCAGCCTGGCCATCGACCGCCCCCTTTCCTGGATCCGGACGGCCACCTGCGGCAGCTTCGGCGCTGCAGCGGCCGCCGGAAAAATTCTCGGCCTCGATGAAGATGGGCTGTCCAACGCCCTTGGCATCGTCTACGCCCAGACCTCCGGAAACGCCCAGGGGCTGATCGAGGGCAGGCTCGTCAAGCGGATGCAGCCGGGCTTTGCCGCTTCCGCCGGCGTGCTCTCGGCGGTTCTCGCCGCCCGGGGAATTACCGGCAGCCGGCGGTTTCTCACCGGCCCCTACGGCTTTTACCCGCTCTATGAGGGGAACGACTACTATCCGGAGCGGATAACAGAGGCCCTCGGGGAGCATTTTGCCGTGGTCGATTTGAGCATCAAGCCCTATCCGTGCTGCCGAATGACCCACTCTGCCATTGGCGCCGCCATGAAATTGAAGGACCGGATCGGTTCGGCAGACGGCATTGCGCGGATCGATGTGTCGGTCTCGTCCATGGTGGCGGAAATGGTGGGAAAGCCGCTTCAGATCGGCGTCAATCCCCAGGTCGACGCCCAGTTCAGCATTCCATACACCACGGCCTGCACCTTGATCCGAGGCGACGTGTTCCTGTCCGATTTTGAAATCGAACGGATATCGGATCCAGCTGTCACGCAGCTGGCTCACCGGGTCCGGGTGGCCGCATCTCCGGATCTGCCGGCAAAAGACATCCTCCAGGCGGACATGACGGTGACCCGAACCGATGGAAAGACTTTTTCCGAATGCATGCCGGTGCCGCTGGGCAATCCGAAAAATCCGGTGTCCGATGAACAGTGCCGGGACAAATTCATCAAGTGCATCGATTACAGCGGCCTTTCCGTCAGCGAAAACGAACGCGGCGAACTCATTTCCATGATCGAAGATCTCGAAGCGCTGCCGGATGCAAGCGATCTGGTGCGGGCGATGACCCGATGAGCCGAGCCACCGCCGATATCAACCCTCGAAAAGGAAGTCTTCGATGACGGTCAAGGAACTCTTCGATGCCGGCGCGCTGAAATACGATGCTACCCGCCGCAAGGTAATCTACTGCTTCGACGGTTTTTACGGAACCCTGCTGGAGCTGGTCCCCTTTTCCCCCGATGACCGGTTCTCCTTTCTCGATCTGGGCGCCGGAACCGGGCTGGTCTCGGCCCTGATCCTGGAGCGGTTTCCGAAGGCCGAAGCCCACCTGCTCGACATCTCCGAAAAGATGCTCGAAAAGGCCAAAAAGCGATTTGAAAGCCGTCAGAATGTGCAATTCACCATCGCAGATTACGACAAGGAAGAATTGCCCGGTCGCTATCCGTTTGTCGCTTCGGCCATGTCGATCCATCATCTCTCCGATTCGGGCAAACAACGGCTGATGCAGAAGATCTTCGACGCCCTGACCCCCGGGGGCTGGTTCGCCCATGCGGAACTGGCCCTCGGTCCCACGGAAGCCGTCGAAACACTCTACCAGAGGCGCTGGCGAAATCACCTGGAAGCGACCGGCATCGGGAAAGAAGAACTCTCCGCGATCTACGAGCGGATGGCCTTCGACCGTCCGGCCACCATCGAGCAGCAACATTACTGGATGCGCACCGCCGGGTTTGTCGATGTGGACTGCTTTTTCAAGCACTACAATTTTACCGTTAGTGCCGGGAAAAAGCCGGAAAACAGCAATACCGGCAGGATTTGAAATCTTCTTCCCGGTCGAGCGGACAAGGTGCTTCCGACCCTGCAGCCGGAAGCCTTCTGCAAGGAGAGGGAACCGCAGATGAACATCGATCTGAAGCAGCTCACCAAGGACCTGGCCGGAATGGTCGGCGAAGAAAACGCCTTTTCGGACCGCCCCACGGCCCTGGCCTACGCCAAGGACACCATGCCCTGGGATGTGGAGGCCCATCATATGCCCTATGCGGTGGTCCGGCCGGCGGACAGCCGTGAGGTGTCTGCCGTGCTCGCCTATGCCACCAGACGCCGAATCCCGGTGCACACCCACGGCTCTGGCACGTCCCTGGTCGGTCTCGGCCGCCCCAAGACCAACTGTATCGTACTGGATACGGGTCGGATGCAGGAGCTGTCCATCTTTCCGGAACGGGGCTACTTCGAGGTGGGACCAGGGATGCACATCGGAAAGCTCAGACAGGCCCTGGCCCCCCACAAGGCCCTGCTGCCGGTTTTCCCCGGCAGCGAGCCGGTGGCCACCATCGGCGGTTCGATCTCGGTCAACACCAGCGCCCACGCCGTGGACGCCAGTCTCTGCAAACCCGGCGACTACGTGCTGGGGCTGGAGGTGGTCCTGCCCACCGGAGAGATCCTGCACACCGGCACCGAATCGACCCGCAAACCGGCCGGCATCGAGGCAACCAAGTTTCTGGTCGGATCCGAGGGGCTGCTGTGCATCATCACGAAAATCCGTATGCGCCTGATCCCCAAGCCGCACATGGCCAACATCGTCGCCTATTACAGGGGCACCGAAGACATCCTCGACACCGTGATGGCCATGTACCGCCAGGGGGTCCCGACCCCGCTCTTCTTCGAATACCTGGACGAGAAGGCCGCCAAAGTCGGCTTCGAGGCCGTGGGGCTTTCGCCTCCCACCGGCGCCGTGGCGATGATGAGCATGCATTCGGCCACCGAGGTCGGCTGCCGCGAAAAGGCGAGACTGTTTCTCGAATTCGTTCAGCAGTCGAACCCGATCGAAGCGCGAATCGTCACCGACGACGCCGAGTGGAACAAGATCTGGAGCAGCCGCGCCGAGGCGGGCAACTACATCTACCGGCTCGGCGCCACCTTCGGCAGCGAGATCACCCCCCGGGTGGACAAGCTCAAGGATGCTTTCCGGGACGCCAAGCAGATCATCCTGAACCTGGAAAGCGTGAAGGGAAACGAATTTTATTCCTTCGGCCACATCGGCGCCCCGACGATCCATGCGTATGCCTTCCTGCCCACCAAAGACATCTCCAACGAATTGAAAAAGGCGGTGACCCTGGAGGTTCGGGAAAAAACCGAGGCGCTCAACGTCAAGTACGGGGGCTGCGGCGGGGAATGGGGGCTGACCGCCCAGCGCGCCGGCTTTTTGACGAAAAAGTTCGGCCGCACCTATGTGGAGGTGCTCACCCGGCTCAAAAAGGCCTTCGACCCGGAAGACATTCTCAACCGGGGAAACCTGGAGGGCTGGCTGTGAACCGGGACGACGCGGAGCGGAGACTGCTGCTCGCCGAATTTTCCAAGTGCCGCTCGTGCCGGTTCTGCGTGGACGTCTGCCCCACCTACCAGGCGTCTTGCGGAGTGGAGAGTTTCTCCGGCTACGGGCGGATGCAGATCATCAAGTACCTGCTCACCGGCCTGCTCCAGATGGACGACGCGATGGTCTACTGCCTCTATAGCTGTCTGCAGTGCCGGCGCTGCGAGGTCATTTGCAAGAGCAAGGGCCAGAACCTGGACATCTGCGAATTGATCCAGCGCGGCCGGCGGCTGGTGTCGGGCCGCCTCGCCAGGGGAGGCAAACATGCGAAGCTCTAAACTCCTGATCGCCCAGGCGCTGAGAACCATCAGCGGCAACCTGGAGCGAACCGGCGATCCGATGGGCCTCAAGACCGTCTACTGGACACGGTGGGCCGAAGAGCTCGATCTGCCGCGGCAGGGAGGGTCCTTGCTCTTCACGGCCCGGATGTACCAGATGCTCCCCTTCGTGGTGCAGGCGACGGAAATGGCCGAAAAGGCGGCCCCTCTGATTCCCGCCCTATCGGTGAAGACCATGGCCAAACTGATGGAAATTGCCGGTGCGGCCGCCACAGAGCCGATCCTGCGCCTGCGCGCCCGGCGGGCCAAGGACCTTCGCCATCGGAGCGAGACGGCCCTTGCCGGCATCGCAGCCGCCCTGGGCAAGGCCGGCATCCGTCCGGCCTATCTGCATGAAAACGAGCCCTACAGCGGGGTGCTGCTCTACGATTTGGGTATGGAGGAGGCAGTCGTCCCCCTCGCCCGCCGCGTCTACCGGAGGTTGAAGACAGCCGGCGCGGGCACCGTGATCACCGTCGATCCGCACACCACCTTCATGCTCCGTCAGGTCTACCCCCGGTATATTCCCGGCTTTTCCCTGCGCGTGCGTCATTACCTGGAGGTGCTGGCAGGTTCCGCGGGCGCGCTTGAAGGACTGCGACGGCCCGGGCTTCCGGCAAAGATCGTGATGCACGATTCGTGCGTGATGACCCGGGACCTGGGGGTGGTGGCGCCGGCGCGAACGGTGCTGTCACGGCTCGGCATCGAGGTGGTGGAGCCGATCAACACCAAGACCGACACGGCCTGCTGCGGCGGGCCGGTGGAATATGCCTTCCCAGACCTGAGCCGGTCGATTTCCTGTATCCGGGCCACGGAACTGGCCGGGGCCTGCCGCGACGTCCTGGTGACCTGCCCCATCTGCCTGATCAACCTGATGAAGCACGAAAAGGACCTGGGCATCCGGGTCTGGGACATGGGCGAAATCTTGAATTTGGCCTGCCAGAAGCGTCTGTCATCGGCATCGACGGCCCACAAAATGTAGGATCTTGACGATCAAAGGAGAAGTGATGAGAGGAGAGACCGCAAACCGACTGCTCGAAGAGATCCGGGACGCCGTGGTGGCATTCGACGAGGAAAAGGCCGCCGAACTCTGCCGCAAGGCCCTGGAGGCGGGCGTCGACGCCTATGACGCGATCATGAAGGGACTGGCAGCCGGCATGGACGAGGTCGGCAACCTGTACGAACAAAAGGAGTACTTCGTCCCGGAGCTGCTCCTTTGCTCCGATGCCATGTACGCCGGTCTCAACGTACTTCGCCCCCACGTGAAGGTGGGCGAGCACCAGGCCGCGGGCAAGGTCGTCATGGGGGTGGTGGAGGGCGACATCCACGACATCGGAAAGACCCTGGTCAAGACCATGTTCGAGGCGGCCGGCTGGGAGATCTACGACCTGGGAAAAGACGTCAAGCTGGGCCGATTCGTCGAGGAGCTCCGGCGCACCGGCGCCGACGTGGTCGCGCTCTCGGCGTTGATGACCACCAGCATGATGGCCATGCCGAAGGTCATCGAAATGCTCAAGGCCGAAAAGCCCGAAGTCGTTGTCCTGGTGGGCGGCGCGCCCCTCAACGCTGAGATCGCCCGCCAGTACGGCGCCGACGGATACGCCAAGGACGCGATATCAGCCGTCCAGGAGGCCGAACGACTCTTCAAGAAGGTGGCCGCCTGACCGGCCGCCGGGAGCGGGCGCCAGCGGCCGGGCGCAGGTCTTCTGATGCGATCGGCCATTTTCCGCCGCCCTGTTTCCACCATTTGGTTTGTACTTTTACGGTTTCGCGGCACGCGAAACGCTCGTAAAATCGCGGCAGCGATTCTATTTCGGAGACGGCATGCATTTCAAACAGGATAAAATGACGCCCGCCGAGCGAATGGACGCCCTGTTCGCCTATGAGAAGCCGGACCGGATCCCGGTCGGGGCCATGAGCACGGGGTTCAACACGAGAAACGCCGGCCACACCGTGGCAGACGCCTACCAGGATCCGGAGAAAAGCTTTGCCGACATGCTCTGGACCACCGAGCAGTACGGCTGGGACCCGATCCCCCAGTATGCCGGCCACACCGTGCTCGGCGCATGGGACTTCGGCGGGGAGGTCCGCATGCCGAAAGGAGAGTTCGAAGGGGCCCTGGTGGTGACCCGCCACCCGATCACCTGCGAAGAGGACGTGGCGGCGCTGACGCTTCCGGATCCGAAAACCGCCGGCCGGATCCCCCAAGCGATGCGGTTTTCCGAGCTCCAGGCCGAAAAAGGCCTTCCGGTCTATTTTTTCTCCCGCAGCCCGTTTACGATGGCCGCAAACATCGCCGGCATCGACCGGTTTCTTCGCTGGACCATGAAGCAGCCGGAGCTGTGCGAAACGCTTCTCAAACTCTCCCTGGAGCACATCGTCAATGTCCTGTCTTACTGGGTGGCCGCCTTCGGCGCCGAGCGGATCTTTGCCTGGATGAGCAGCCCGAGCGAGTCGAACCAGTTGGTCTCGCCCCGCACGGTCAAGCAGTTTGCCATCCCCTATCACGAGGCCTACCATCGCCGGCTCAAGGAGCAGGGCATCGGCCGTTTCGGGATGCATATCTGCGGCGATCAGAACCTGAACCTGCCGCTGTTGGCCGAGTCCGCGCCGTGGCCGCACCCGAGCGTGCTCAGTTTCGGCCACGAGGTGGACCTGGAGGTGGCGGCCGCGCATTTTCCCGCAGACATCATCTACGGAAATATCGAGCCGGCGGTCATTCAGACCGGTACCCCCGAGCAGGTCTACGAGCTTTGCCGGATCGCCATCGAAAAGGGGAAAAAGGCCCGCGGCGGCTTTATCCTCGGACCCGGGTGCGGGCTTCCGGTCAGCGCCCCGCCGGTGAACGTCTACGCCATGACCAAGGCCGCGCACGATTTCAGCAGATAAATGCGCGGTGCGATCATCAAAGCGGCGATGAACCTGTACCCATTTGTCGCTTCTGTAGTGAACGGCCTCTGTGCCGTTCAATGCGGCACGACACGGAGGTCGTGCCCTATAAAAATCACCAACTTCAGAGGAAGTCGCAAATGAAATGAAATGCACCCTTACGCATCTTGGAATTCGGAGCCAGTAGGAGCGATCCACTAAATTTGATACGGGAAAAGAAAGACATGAAGAAAATGACGTCCAAAGAACGGATCGCGGCGATTCTGGCCGAAGAGAAGGTAGACCGGGTGCCGCATTTTCCCTTTATTCTTGGTTTTTGTGCCAAAAACCTTGGCTATCCCATTTCGACAATCTACAGCGATGCGGGAAAAAGCTTCTTTGCCCAGTTGAAAACCTTCGAGCAGTATGGTGTCGATTGGGGGCCGATTTACGGATATGCATCCTATGGCACCTGGGAATTTGGCGGCGAAATCGAAATGCCGGCCGGCAGCTACCAGCAGGCGCCGGCGCACAAGATGTTTCCGGTTAAAAGCGAGGCCGACATCGACGGCCTGGCCCTGCCCGATGTGAAAACCGCCGGCTGCCTTCCCATCGCCATGGCCTTTTCGAAACTCCAGGAAAAGCAGGGCACTCCCATCTCCGTTGTGTTGGGCGGAAACTTTACCATTGCCGGCAACATTTGCGCGGTGGAAAAGCTGTGCCGCTGGATGCTGAAAAAACCCGACACCGCCCACCGCGCCCTGCAACTGGCCACCGAGCACGTCATCGACATCGTCGGACACTGGGTCGATACGTTCGGCGCCGAAAGGGTCATCCCCCAGTTCTGGGAGCCGCTGTCGGCCAACCTGATCATCTCTCCACGGCAGTTCGAGCAGTTTGTCCTTCCCTATCTGATCGAGACGGCGGAAAAGATCCTGTCCATGGGAGTTCGCCACATTTTGTATCACATCTGCGGCGACCAGAACGCCAACCTTCCTCTCTGGTCGAAAGTTCCCATGGGAGAACCCGGGCTGTGCAGCTTCGGAGAAGAAATCGACATCGACAAGGCCATCGAAACTTTAGGGTCCAAGGCGGTGATCATCGGCAACATCGACCCGTCGCTTTTGCTGACCGGCAAGCCGGAGCAGATCTACCAGCGGTGCAAGGCAACCATCGAAAAGGGAAAACAGGCACCCCGGGGGTTCATGCTCAGCTCCGGCTGTGAAGTTTCCCCGGAGACGCCGGGCTACCATCTGTATCTGATGAAAAAGGCCCTGGCTGACGTTGGCTCCTATACAAACTGAAAGGGGCTCGACCGTGAAGGTGGTGGAGGTCTCCGACGGCTCCTGCGGGTTTTGCACCCGGATCATCGCTCAAATGGAGGATGCCGCCCGGGTGAGGATCACCATAACCAGCGATTGCGAGGCCGCCGCCAAATGGGGAGAAGAGATTGGCCGGGTCGACTGGCGGGAATCCCTGGGTTCGCGCCCACTGGAATCCCACCTGTGGCAATCCGCTGCAGAAATGCTGCGCCATCGATCGTGCCCCGTGCTCACGGGGGTACTTCGGGCCATTGAAGCCGAGGTCGGCGCGACAAAGCCAGCAAAGATCATGATCCGGTTTCTCCCAGGGGAAAATTCAGACCGGAGACAAGGGCGCCCCGCAGGCAATGAAAACCCACCGAGTAAAAATGAATAGTCCACAGAAAAAGCACCAGGTTCGCTTTCTTCCCGAGGGGATGAAAGGGACGGTTGCCCATGGAACCCGTATCGACGAAGCCGCGCGGCGTCTGGGTGCGGACCTGCAAAACGTCTGCGGCGGCCAGGGCAAATGCGGCAAGTGCCGGGTCCGTCTGCTGGCCTCTTCCGGCTCGAAACATTCGGCCACCGCCCTTACCCCCCCTACCCAGCCGGAGGAAAGCCTTCTTTCCGAAGAGGGCCTCCGGCTTGGCTGGCGGCTGGCCTGCCAGAGTCGAATCATGGCGGATACCGAATTCGAAGTACCGTTGGAAAGCCGAAGCGGCAGGCAGGTCATCCGCAAAGCCCCGGGCAATGCGTCCGCGCCCTTGGACCCGGCCGTTCAGGTCAGGCGCGTGAAGGTGCCGGACGCAGTGCTGGAACGCCCCTCGTCAGGCTGGCAGCGGCTGGCGCAGCAGCTTTTGCCCGATGCCGGAGATGAGCGCCCTTATCCGGATGCAGAGATGCTCAAATCCCTGCCCGAGGCCCTATCCCGTAAGGGGGAAATCGCTGCGGCCCTCCGCAAGAACGGTGAATGTATCGCTTTGATGACCTCGGCAGACAGTCCCCCGGCCGGGATCGCCCTTGACATCGGCACCACGACCCTGGCCGCCTATCTCTGCGATCTTACCACCGGTAAAGTTCTCTCCGTCGCTTCGGAAGTCAATCCCCAGATCCCCTGGGGAGAGGATGTCATCTCCCGCATCGCCTATGCCAGCGAAGGAAAAGCCCGGCAGGAAAAGCTGCAGAAATCGGTGGTGCAGACCGTCAACCGGATGATCGCTGCAGCCTGCGCCGAGGCGGGCATCGGTTCGACTTCTGTGGTGGATATGACCTGCGTTGCCAACACCTGCATGCACCACCTTTTTTTGGGATTCGATCCTTCCGGGCTCGGTCGGGCCCCTTTTTCGCCGGTGGCCACCTGCGGCATCGACCTCAAGGCGCGGGACTTGGGGATCCGCATCGCCCCCGGTGCATGGATTCACATGCTGCCCGCTGTCTCGGCGTTTGTGGGCGCCGACACGGTCGGCGTCCTTCTGGCCTTGGATCTGGACCCGGACAGGGAAAGGGTCCTGGTCATCGACGTGGGGACAAACGGAGAGATCGTGCTGGCCGCAAGCGGCCGCCTCCTTTGTGCTTCCTGCGCCACCGGTCCCGCCCTGGAAGGCGCCACCCTCTCCTGCGGAATGCGGGCGGCGCCGGGCGCCGTGGAACGGGTGTGGATCGATCCGGAGACACTCGCGGTCGAATATGGGGTTATTGGAACGGGGGCGGACGAGCGGCTTTCACCCGCGGGCATCTGCGGCTCGGGCATGATCGATGCCGCAGCACAGATGCTGAAATCCGGCATCATGAAAAAAAACGGCGCCCTGAACCGGGCTCTGTCCTGCCCCGGGCTCAAGCGCTTGCAAAACGATGCGGCCTTTGTCATCGCCCCGGCCGCAGAAAGCGCAGGCGGCCGGGATATTCAAATCACCCAGGATGACCTCCGGGCCATTCAGATGGCCAAGGGCGCGATTCAGGCTGCCGCACGTCTTTTGATGGCCGAAACCGGCGTCGATCAGGTGGACCGTGTGCTTCTGGCCGGCGCTTTCGGCAGTGTGATCGACCCGGTCTCGGCCTTGACCATCGGTCTTCTTCCGGAAATTGACCCCCGAGCCGTTTTCGCGGTCGGCAATGCCGCAGGAGACGGCGCCCGGCTTGCCCTGCTCAATGGAGGCATGAGAGAAAAAGCAGCGGTTCTGGCCGAAACGCTCGAAACCGTAGAGCTGACCACGCATCCGGATTTTCAACGGGAATTTGCCATGGCCATGCATTTTCCGCGCATGCGTCATGGCCTTCGGCAAAGCCGAAAGCCGTGACATGACGTTTTCCCCTTTGATAGAAGTGATTGGAAAACCTCATATCGGAGCGCATTTCGAGGCACGGGCCGACCGGGGTCCGGCATCAGATTCACGGAAGCAAAGCGCTCTTCGCGGTTTCCCGGTCGGCGAATCGGTTCAGGCAGACAATGCCTCAATGGCAGACAATCTCATTTGAGCTGTTCTTTGAGTTTCGCGTAGTAGGAATGAACCGTATAGACCGCTGCCAGGGGGTTGTGACCGGTTACCCGGTCCTTGGCGGCCAGCACGGTGCAATACGCATCGGCCCTTTTGAGGAACAGAGCGTCGTGCCCCACGCAGAGGCCAAGCATCACGTTCAGGTCGGTTTCTTCGCGATTCAGGATCTCGGCCTGAAGCAGGGGGTTGCACATGGTTTCGTAGCTTCCGATCCTCACTTTTTCCGTGTCTGCGATTCCGATGGCCTCCTTGGGCACCCCGCCGCAGTTGCAGGACACCGAGGCGAGGGAAAACCCCTGGGACTCGAAGATGTCAGCTACCATGCCCGCCTCCTTTTGAAGGCCACCGCAGAAAGCCAGCCCTAGTTTCCGGCATCCGATCTTGTTGGCAAATTCGACGGTTTCCTGGATGCGCGTCTTGCTGGGCTGAAGAACGTACGGCCCCGGAGCCCGGTTGGCGTAGCACTCGGCCTCCTGGATCGAGGCAAGCCTGGCGAACTCGGCAAATGCCGGTTCGCGGTAGACCGAGATGATCTCCTGGGCTAGCTCCTTGTAGTGAACGGTGGGGCAGAACTCCGGATGCCGCCCGCCCTCCTCGACCTGGCAGATCCGTTCGGCTTTCGGGATACGGCATCTTGCACAATGCGCTTTGACCATAATAAAATCACTCCAGTTTGGAATTGAAAGATTTCGGCTCCAGTTGAGCCATAGCATTGAATGACAGGCAGTTCTACCCTGCAATTTGCGATTCCATTCTCGCGGCTTCGCCCCTGGATATTTACTTCGGAATCGGTGAAATCTATAGTGGCAGGGATTCGTTGACCTGTACCGCTCGCCAAAAGGACACCCCATGAGGGGCCACCGGTCATGAGCCATCCACCGACAGCGGCACAAAGCGCGTTGCCACCGGCCGCCGGCGACCCGCCGCATGCATCCGACATCCAGGATCGAGCATCCAGGATCCAGAAAGCCGGCCTGTATGTTCATATCCCTTTTTGTCTCCGCAAATGCCGATACTGCGGCTTTGCCTCCGGCGAGGACCTGTCGCTGCAGCACCGCTATGCTGCCGCGGTCTGCCGGGAAATGGCCATGGTCGAACGGGCGGCCTTTCCGGCGTTTGACACCCTCTATATCGGAGGCGGCACCCCAACGGTCATCGAAGAGCATCTTTTGCTCCGGATCTTGGAAACCGCCCTTGCCGGGTTTGCATTCACCGACGCACCGGAGGTGACGGTGGAGGCAAACCCGGGCACCGTCTCCCTGGACCGGCTCATGAACCTCCGGAAGGCCGGCGTCAACCGGATCAACCTGGGGATTCAATCCTTTGCAGACGAAAACCTTGCCTTCCTCGGGCGGATCCACACCGCGCGCCTGGGCGCAGAATCCATCGGTCATGCCCGGAGCGCCGGCTTTGCCAACGTCGGCATCGACCTGATCTACGGCCTTCCAGGTCAAGGCACCGCCGCATGGATCGCTGAACTGGAAAAGGCCGTCTCCTTTTCGCCGGAGCATCTTTCCTGCTACATGCTCACCTTCGAAACCGGGACCCCCCTTGAGCGGGACCTGGCCGCCGGCCGCATCGAAACTCCCGAGGAAAAGACCGTGGCCGAACTGTTTTCGACCACATCCGAAATTCTGCGGTCTCGAGGATACCTTCACTACGAAATTTCCAACTTCGCACGCTCGGCACGCTTCTGTTCCCGCCACAACCAGAAATACTGGCACCTGGCGCCGATCCTCGGCCTCGGCCCGTCCGCCCATTCGTATCTTCCCGCCCCCCCGGTCCGGTGGTGGAACCTGGCGCGGACGGCCGACTACGTCACGGCCCTGGAAGAAGGAAGACTCCCGGTGCAGGAAAAAGAAAACCTGACCGTGGAGCAGTGCCTGACCGAAGCCCTGTTTCTCTCCCTTCGAACGGCAGCCGGGATCGACCCGGACGGATTTGTTCGCCGCTTCGGATTCTCCCTGGAAGAGCGCTTCGGCGGGGTTCTGGCGGAACTAAAGACCGGGGGGATGCTGAAACTAAAAGACGGGCGATGGTCCCCTACCCTGCGCGGCATGCAGTTTGCCGACACGGTGGCGGCACGGTTTGTGGAGCGGATTTAGCGCGCAGCGCCAAATCCGCTGAGCTGATGGCTGATAAGCTGTTAAGCAAGGTGCGGGCGGGCGGCGGTAGAAAAGCGCTGGGTTGACGCGAAAAACAGTAAAAAAGAGGAAAGAGCGATCGCCTGCCCTTTCCTCTTTATATTTTTTTTCTTCGCAGCTGAGCAGCTCAACAGCTTATCAGCTCACGTAGCGCGCTCCGCGCGCTACGTCGACAAGGCGTTGATCAGCACGCTGATGTAAAACCGCGCGTGGCTGATGGGAGCGGCGATATTGGCCCGGTGGTTTGCGAGGATCCCGTCAAGGTCGGCCTCGGTGACGTACCACGGATCGATATTGTCGGCGATGGTCAGGGAATGGATCGCGTGGTGGATCACGTCGAGACCGTTCCGGTTCTGCAGGGTGGTGTGGAAATCGACCGCGACGGCCTCCAAGATCGGCAGCATGGCCCGGGCAACCCCACGGGCGTAGTAGAAATAGTCGTCGGCCATGAAATGGCTGACCGGCTCCCCGTCGTCTTCGAACTGTTTGACCAGGTTCTCGTCGCAGCTTCCCAGGAGGTCTTCGAATGCCGACAGCAGCGGAATCAGGTTGTCGGCCCGGGTGAAGAAGTTGGCCTCTCCCCGCTGGAGGCGGTCCCGGTAAAGTGTCAGTTCTGCGATGGCATCGCTGTATTTGGATTCTGCCGATGGAAACCAGTACTCGGTGGCCTTGACCATGAGCCAGTTCATGGCCCGTTCCAGGTGGGGATCGAAGGAGGCCGTCGAGCCGGTGCGGGAGATCCGCTCGGCCAGTTCGACGGTGGCGCGGCGGGTCACCTCCAATACGCCGAGCTGGATGTTGTTCACGTTGTCGGTGACGTCGATGAGGTCATTGGGCCGCCACCCCCAGAAACGCTCCTTGACCTCGTGGCGAAGCGGTCCGATCAGGGCCTCTGTAAAGGCTACACCCGGCCGTGCCGGAGGCGCTGACGGCGCTACGTGGGAAGGGGCCTCGCCGGCTGCCGTCGCGGATGCCGCCTGGGTTTCAGCGTGTCCGGATGGCTGAGGGGCCGCAGTGTGCCCTGCGGCCTTTTCCTGTTGGGAACCCTCAACCGCTGCGCGACCCGCTTCTGTTTTCGCTGCTGCCGGCGCTTCGGCCGTTTCGTGGCCGCCCTCCTCGACCGCCGGAGCGCCGTGCGCGGCAGGGGCCGCCTCGCGAGGCGCTTCGGCCTCGGTGTGTGTCGCCACCACCATCGGCTGGCCCGACGGTTTGTCCAGATAGTCGATCACCATGGCGGCGCCCCAGATCAGGGCGACGGCCACCAGCAGCCCGACGATGATCCGTTTGGTGGCAAATTTCTTGAATTCCGGATCTTTTTTGATTTCGGTGGTCGATTCGATCTGGGGTGCGCTGTGGGGACTTTCGTTTTCCGTCATTTTCTCGATGGGCCTCCGGGCCGATCAGACACTTTTGCGGAGCCTCCGGCTGTCGCCGATCCGGAGGGTCACGTTTTTCGCATCGAAATACTCGATCAGGGGAATCACATATTTTCGGCTGGCGCCGGTCATCTCTTTGAACTGGGGCGTGGTGATCTCCTGGTTTTCCATCAGAAAGGACACCAGTCGGTTTTTGAGATCCTCGATCGCCTCGGAATGAAAGTACAAATCTTCCTTTACCTTGACCATCAGCCCCTCGTCAACCAGAAGCAGAAGAACGTCCTTGGCGGTCTTCGCGTCGATGCCGAGTGTCTCGCCGACCTCCTTGAAGTACGGCGGGGTCAGGGCTTGGCTGCGGTACAGCTCGAGAATCTTGTCGCGAACGTCCGCCTGGTCCGCCGCCAGCGAGATCCGGTGAGAGCCGAGCCGAACCAGATCCCCGTCCTGGAAAACTGCCTCTTCCGCGGCCATCTGGCCCAACACCAGGTTGAACAGCTTTCCCCCCGCCGCTTCCGGGACCTTCGACTTGAGTTCCTCTTTCGGCATGCCCGCCTTCAGGGGATTTTTTTCGTGGTATGCGGCCAACACCGCTTCGATGGTGTTCCGGGTTTGTGAAAAGCTCTCCTGGTGGACGTAGATTCGCTGCTCTTTGTCGATCAGCGTGATCGTTTTTTTCGACAGCAGCCCCTGGAGCATTTTGTCGAGCTCTTTCTGGTGGAGGCTTGTGACGATCTGGAGGCGGGAAAAGGAAATCCCCCGGGGGCCGTAGGCTTCGATCTGCCGCAACACCACCTCTTCTGCCGATCCAGACGCCAGGGCGGTGAGGTGGGCGGTCACCTCCTTTCGAATGCGCTTGTGCTTTTCCGGGACCGGGTCCAGGACCCGCCCGCCGCCAACGGTCCGCACGGGGCTGTAGCTGCGGATCACGAAACGGTCGTCTTTGACCAGGGCCGTGGGCGATTCGAGCCGGATCTGCGCCATCGCGGTTTCCCCGGGCTTGAGCTCCTCCCGGTCCAGGAGGATCAGGTGGCCGATAATCTCGCTGGTCCCGGTGTGAAAGCGCACCCGGGTCCGGTTTTTCATCGCCTTGGGGTTGCTTTTCAGATACAAAAGCTCCAGGTCGACCATGTAGCTCGGCTCCAGGGCCTTCGGGGTGGAAAGCACCTCTCCGCGCTGCACATCGGCCTTCTCCAGACCCTGGAAGTTGATAGCGGTGCGGAACCCGGCCTCGGCCTCCTCCACGCTCTGGTTGTGGACCTGAATGCCGCGGACCTTTGCCGTTTTGCCCGACGGGTAGATCATCACCGTCTCTCCAACCCTCACCCGGCCCGATGCGAGGGTGCCGGTGATGACGGTCCCAAATCCCCGCATGGTAAAGACCCGATCCACCGGCAGGCGGAAAAGGCTCGACGGCGGCCGGTCCGGAATCTTGGCGCAGGCCTCGTCCAGGGCGGCAAGAAAACGGTCGATCCCCTTGCCGGTGGCAGACGACACCGGCACCACCGGCTTTCCCTCCAGGAAGGTGCCCTGGGCGAACTCGGAGACGTCCTCGGCGGCCAGCTCCAGCCACTCCTCGTCGACCAGGTCGGTCTTGGTCAACACGATAAAGCCGTGCTCGACCCCGAGCAGGGTGCAGATCTCCATGTGCTCACGGGTCTGGGGCATCACCCCCTCGTCGGCGGCGATCACCATGGCCACGATGTCGATCCCGGTGGCGCCGGCCACCATGTTCTTGACGAACTTCTCGTGGCCCGGGACGTCCACGATCCCCACATGGCGGCCGCTGGGCAGGTCCAAAGAGGCAAAGCCGAGCTCGATGGTGATGCCCCGCTCCTGCTCCTCCTTGAGCCGGTCGGTGTTGATGCCGGTCACCGCCCGGATCAGGCTGGTCTTTCCGTGGTCGATGTGTCCGGCCGTGCCGAGGATGATCTGCTTCACTGTGAAAGGTTCCTGTGGGTTGCGTAGAAGCCAGCTTCAACAGGAGGTTCAGATGCGAACGGGTTGCCCTGCATTGTCGCCGGTCCGTCTGTTACCTTCATAAAATCGGACCATTGATTTTATTTATCTTTTTTTGCGCTTGCGCAAAAACTCCGCAAAATAGGCCAGCCCCACCAGGATCACGGCCAGCCCGATGATGTAGGGCACGCCCGCTTCGGGCCGAAAAAAGCGGGAAATGAGCACGGCGAAGAAAAGGCCGGCAATGGCCCGGATGGCGAATACCTGGAGTTTTTTGTCCACCGTTCGCTCCCGGAGAGCAGTTGAGCCGATAAGCTGTTACGCTGATCAGCCGGAGTCTAAAATCAACCTACTGTTTTCCGGCAAGAAAGGCAACGTCGGCAGGGGCCCTTTCTGGCAGGGGCCGTCAATTTCCTTTTTGAAAAGCCCCGGCCGCAAAGCCCCCCGGCAAAGCAGGTGCCCTCCGATGAGTCCCCCTTTGAAGAAGGCCCCCTCTGCAAAGTCTTCTTTGAATAGGCCCCCCGGTGAAGTCCCCCTTTGGAAAAGGGGGATTTAGGGGGGTTTGCCCTTTCCGGCCCCTTCCCCAGGGCCGCAAGCCCCCAATTCTGTATAGGAAATCCGCTGCACGGTCAATATCGCTTCCACGGCACTCTGGGGCCTTCTTTTTCATCCATTAGACGAATCCACCATTTGACCATTTGACTGGAACCGGCGCACATCTTATGATGGACATCGGCTTCGCAGACCAGGGTAGCGCCAATTTCGATGCTCGGTAAAATCCCCTTGAATCGGCCCATCGGATCTGGTAGGAAGCCCCTTTACCTGTGGTGGGTGTAGCTCAGTTGGTAGAGCACCGGGTTGTGGCCCCGGTTGTCGTGGGTTCAAGTCCCATCACTCACCCCATAAAAATAATAGCGCCGCGATTTTTTTTAT
>JASFPT010000019.1:0-28649 GCA_050115795.1 Desulfobacterales bacterium | reverse complement strand
GCGGCGATGGTGCTGCAGCACCCGAGGGTTTGATCGCCGAAGAAAAGGAATCATCCATGGCCAAGCGCAAAACTGCGGAAAAGGAAAAAGAGGTCGGAAAGACCGCCCAGACGGTGACCGTTGTGGGGTATGTCGACGAATACGACGACGAAGACGGCTCTACCGGCATCCGGATCACCACCGAGGATGCACAGAGCTATCGAATCCATCTCGACGGCAAGGGCAAGGAGCTTTTTGAACTGGTCGACGAGGAAGTGGTGCTGACCGGATGGCTTCAAAAGGACCGAGGTGGAAATCGGATCCTTCGGGTGAAGCGCTACGAGGTCATCGACGACTACGAAGACGATGTCGATGAAGATCGCGACGACTACGACGATTACGATGACTTCCATGACGACGATGATTTCCGGCCCCGCCGACGCGGTACCGGCACCGACGAATAGAATTCTCCAATCGGTCCATGCGGTTGAGCACACCGCACCTTTGTGGGGAGGCAGGAGCGCCCTCCGGCTCCGGCGGCAGCCGCCGCTGCAGCAACGCTGACAGAGACGTGAACCGCTCCTGCCCCCACCCCCATTTCCGCCCCGTTTTTGGATTCTCCTTTCGTTTCGGCCTTGTGGAATACGGGATTGACCGTATTGCCTCCTATTCGGACCCCGGTTACGTTTTCAACAAGCATGCAGCAGCCGAAAGGAGCCATATTTCCATGACCGATGACCAGCAGGGGTATATCGAACAGATCGAGGACCGGATCCGGCAGTGGACCGGCCGGATCGGCGATCTCAAATCCCAGGCCGATCCGGCGCCCGCCGAAAAGAAGATCGGCATGCTCAACCAGATCGCGGAGCTGACCCGCCGAAAGGAAGAGCTCATGGCCCTGCTCGATGACCTGAAGAAGGCCGAAGATGACGCCTGGGAACGGATCAAAACGGCCGTGGAAAAGGAAGCCGCCGGCCTCGATGAGGCCTACCGGGCGTCGATCCGCTTTTTTCACTGACGGCGCCGGCGCTTGAGTGCCGCCGGCTGATTTCTGCTTTTTTCCCCGTTTTCCCCCTGCCGCCAAATCGTTTCCGACAAGCCCATGCGGCCCCTTCCATGTTCGAGCCTCCCGGAGCCGCGACGTTTTGAAGCGTTCGAAAATCCAGGAGAAACACCCACCGACCGATAACGCTTCGATCGGCGAACCCGCCCGGTTCCGTCTCCCGCTGCAGGCGGATCGAGACAATGCCCGTCCCGGCGAGTTGACTTGGCGCCCGATATGGGAAAAGATGGAAAAACAACGGCATCGGAGGGTTTCGAACGGCGTGCAGACACCTGGAAAGGGAATGAAATGGTCGACCGACCCACATACGAGGAGCTCAGCGCACGGGTTCAGGAGCTCGAACGGGCCCTTTCCGACCTGCAATCCCCCCCCTGCGAACCGATCGCCGAAAACAGCTTTCAGCGGATGGTCCAGGCGGCCAACAGCGTGATCCTGACCCTTTCGCCCGCCGGAGACATCACCTTCATCAACGACTACGGCCTTTCGTTTTTCGGCTATCCAGAAGAAGAGATCCTCGGTCGCAGCCTGGTGGGCACCATCGTCCCGCAAAAGGATCGCAACGGATTCGACCTGTCGGCCATGATCGCCGAACTGGTGCAGGAGCCGGACCGCTTCGCCGTAAACGAAAACGAGAACGTGAAAAAAAGCGGCGAACGGGTCTGGCTGGCCTGGACGAACCGGGCCGTGAGGAATGCCGACGGAAGCCTTCGGGAGATCATCTGCGTGGGCAACGACATCACCGCCCCCAAGGAGGCCGAACGAAAACTGGAGCAGACCACCCGGCAGCTCAAGGAGCGAGTCAAGGAGCTCGACTGCCTGTATTCCATATCCGGCCTCCGGGACCGGACCGATTTTTCCCTCGACGACAGCCTCCAGGCTATCGTCGACCTGATTCCCCCTTCCTGGCAATATCCGGAAATCGCCTGTGCCCGGGTTCTCCTGGAACGCTACCAGATCGCCACGGAGAACTTCAAAAAAACCGACTGGCGCCTGCGCAGTGAGATCCGGGTCAGCGGCCAGAAAGCGGCCGTTATCGAGGTCTGCTATCTCCAACTGCCCCCCGGAAAAGACGAAGCCCCGTTTTTGCCCGAGGAGCAGCGACTGCTCGACGCCATCGCCGAGCGAATCGGTAAGATCATCGAGCGTGAGTGGATGGAAGAAGACATGCGCCGGTTGACCTGACGCCGGCGGGTGGCAAATTTCCGGACCCTCGCCGGGCATCGATCGAAGACAGCGTCCGGCCGTTGTCGCGGCTGCCGGCAAGGACAGGCCGCTTCCAGTCTCCTTTCCGCCTCAAACAAGTCGATTTTATACCGAAACCTGTCTGCAGGATCCTATTGTCGAACGCCTTTTCCCGGTTACAGGGGTGGCCAGTGTCGTGTCATGCCAAAATGGGAGGAATCGCATGTTCGATCTGGAGGGCCTCAAGGAAAGACCGATTGCCGTGTTGGGTGCAGGCGCCGTGGGCAAGGCCGTGGCTTCCGACTGTGCGCTGGCCGGCGCCAGGGTTCGCATCTGTGACCTGCCGCCCTTTGCCGAGAAGACCCTTTTTGGTGCAAAGGAGCGGGGCATCACCCTCTACGGTCAGCAGTTGAACCTCTATGGCTTCGAGCGTTCCGGTCTGGCCGTCTTTGACCGGGTCACCACGGAGGTGGCCGAGGCCGTCGAAGGCGCCGGCCTGGTCGTTCTCACCACGCCGTCCATCGGCCACCGGCCGTTTTTCGAACAGCTCGTTCCGGCGCTGGAAGACGGCATGGCGATTCACATCATTCCCGACAACTACGGATCGCTGCTGCTGCGGAAAATGATGCGCGAGGCCGGGTGTGAGAAAAAGGTCATGATCGGCGGATGGTCGAGCGCGCCCTACGGGTGCCGGGTGGACATCAAGGGCGGTGTGATCATGCCCCGAATCCGCGCCTATTACAGGGCGATCACCCTGCGAGGCGCCGCCTTGCCCGGCACCGACCAGGAGGCGTTCCTGGCGTCCAGCCGTCTCATCGGCGCCTTTGACGCGATCACGGGCGGCGACGGTGTGGTCGGCGGAAATACGGTCATGGACATCGGGTTTTCCAACGTCAACCCGGTGCTGCACTGCCCCGGCGTGATTCTGGGGGTCGGGGTGATGGAAAACTGGGGCGTCATCTACGGGGAGGAAAAAACCGATTTTTCCATCTACTCCCATGCCTATTGCCCCTCGATATCCCGGGTCCAGCACGCCTTCTACGAGGAACAGCGGCGGCTGGCCGAGGCCATGGGGGTCGGCATCCAGCCCTACGGAAAAGAGGACTTTTTCTCGCGGGAAAACGTACTGGGCCTGGAGTACATGGGCCCCGACTACAAGATCCCCTTCGAGGAGCACGACTATATCCAGTACGGCACGGGCCCCTTTACCATCCAAAACCGCTACATCACCGAAGACATCCCGGTCGGATGCCATGTCTATCACGAGCTGGGGAAAAAGTTCGGCGTCGCCACCCCCGTGGTGGACTCCCTGATCAACCTGGCCTGCGTGATGGCGGAAAAAGATTTTTACGCCACCGGATACACGCTGGAATATCTGGGGATCGGCCACATGGACCGGGAGCAGATGTTGCGTTATCTCAACGAAGGGGTTTATATCCCTGAATAGCGTGAAAAGAAGGATATGGTCGTGTCACGGATGCTTCTTTTTTCATATTCTGTCGGAGGTTGCCGATGGGGATCCCCGCCCGACGAAACATCGCATTCGACGTTCTTGCCCCGGCCCAGATCGAACGGCTCCATGAGGCCAGCCTGCACCTGCTGGAAACGGGCGGGGTGCGGGTGGGCGGGGAACGGAGCCTGGCGCTTCTGAAAAAGGCCGGATGCACCGTGGAGCCGGACAACCGTGTCAAGATGCCCCGACACCTGGTGGAGCGAGCCCTGAATAGCGCGCCCAAGGAGCTGGTGCTCTACAACCGCGCCGGCGAGCCGGCGATGACCTTCGACGGCGACCGTCCCGTCTATTTCGGCTGTCACTCCGACATGCTCGAGTTTGTCGAGCCCTTCACCGGAAGAGTGCGGGAATTTGTCAGGGCCGACATCGCCACCATGTGCCGGATTGCCGACGCCCTGCCGAACATTGATTTTGTACTCTCGGTGGGGCTGTGCAAGGACGTACCGCCGAAGATCCAGACCCAGACCAGCTTCATCGAAACCCTGAAAAGCTTCGGCAAGACCATCAACTTTTCCACCAACGACACCGAGTCGCTCCAGCAAGTCATCGACATCGCCGCCCTGGTCGCCGGCGGACACCGCCGGCTGCAGGAAAAGCCCTTTGTGTTCAATTATTGCGAACCCCTCCCGCCGCTGACCCATCCGCAGGAAAGCACCGAAAAACTCTACATCAGCGCGGCCAACCGCATCCCGGTGGTCTACATGCCCTACTGCATGATGGGCGGCACTGCTCCCATGAGCTTTGCCGGCGCTCTGGCCCAGTGCAACGCGGAGGTCCTCTCCGGGCTGGTCATTCACCAGCTGGCGGCAGAGGGCGCCCCCTTTATCTACGGCGCCATGCCCTCGATCATGGACATGAAGACCACTGTCGGCAGTTACGGGGCCGTCGAGTTTCATCTGCTGGTCGCTGCAGCCTCCGAAATATCGGCGCACTACGGTCTCCCCTTTTACGGAACCGCCGGCTGCACCGATGCGAAAGTCCTGGACGCCCAGGCGGTGGCCGAAGCCACCATGGAGATTTTTTCCACCCTCCTGAGCCGGGCCAACCTGGTCCACGACGTGGGGGTTTCCGACCACTGCAACAGCGTCAACCCCCAACTCGTCGTTTTGTGTGACGAAATCATCGAGATGCTCAAACACTACAGCCAGGGTGTTTCGGTGGATGACGAGAGCCTCTGCCTGGATGTCATCGAAGCGGTCGGCCCCACCGGCGCCTATCTCGATCATGATCACACCTTTGAGCACTTCCACCGGGTGTTCTACCCGGAGCTGTTCAGCCGGGCGATGGACAATCCCGCCGAATCGCAGGTGGAGAAAAAGATCCAGGCAAAAATCGCCCATATCCTGGAGGCGCCGGCCCCGGATCCCCTTCCCGCGGACATCCTGACGCAACTGGACCGTCTATCCGATCGTCTGGGCCTGCGGTAGCCAACGAAGGTCGCCGACATGAACGAAACCCTGAAGAAAATCCACCGGGCGTCGATCCGCATCCTGGAAGAAATCGGGATCCGCCTTCACCATCCGCTCATTTGCGACATGCTTCGGGAAAAGGGCGTCCGGGTCGAGGACAACGTCGCCTTTTTCACCGAAAAGCAGATTCAGCACTGGGTCAACAAGGCCCCCGGACGGTTTTCGGTCACGTCCCGCAGCGGTGAGCACGACATGCTGGTCGGGGGTGAAAGCGTCGAATATGCCGCCGGATACGGCACGCCGACCATCGTGGACCAGGACGGGCAGCGGCGTCCGGCGACGCTCGAGGATTTTCTGAATTTTGTCAAAATGGTCCACCAGGTGCCCTATTTCAACATCAACGGCGGCATCCTGGTTCAGCCCTCCGATATTCCCGCCCCGCAAAGCGCCGCAGTGATGATGTATGCCACCCTCACCCATTCCGACAAATGCATCATGGGGGTTCCCGGCTCTGCGGGGGACGTCGAACAGTTGATGGAAATGGTGGCGATCACGGTCGGCGGCACCGAGGCGCTGATGAAGTCCAACTATGTCATCACCATGATCAGCACCCTGAGCCCCCTGCAGATCGATCCCTCCGCCCTGGACACCATGATCGTCTGTGCGCGCTTCGGCCAGCCGATGATCATTTCGCCGGCCCCGACCACCGGCACAACCGGCCCGATGGTGATGGCCGGCAACATTTCTTTGGCCAACGCAGAGGCGCTGGCGGCCATCGCCATCTCCCAGATGCTCCGCGAGGGAACACCGGTGATCTACGGCCTGCAATCGAATGCCGCGGACATGCGAAGCGGCCAAATCTCCATCGGCTCGCCGGGCTATTCCATCCAGGCCAAATACTGTGCGCAACTCGCCAGGATGTACGGGCTCCCGTGCCGAACCGGCGGCACCAACACCGATGCCAAAGGGGTTTCGGTGCAAAGCGGCTACGAGGCGATGATGTCCATGCTCACCGCCTGCCAGAACCAGGTCAACCTCATCGTTCACAGCGCCGGGATCCTGGACTCCTACGCGGCGACTTCCTACGAGCAGTTCATCGTGGACATCGAAATCATCTCCATGATCGAGTACTTCCTGGCAGACCTGAAATCCGATCCGGAGGATTTCGCCTTCGAGGTCATCAAGGAGGTCGGTGTCGGCGGCCAGTTCCTGACAACGGATCACACCGCGGCGATGTGTGAAACCGAGGCGTGGCACCCGCGGATCGGGCTGCGCGGCGGCCCCCTGAAAGGATCGCCCAACGAGCAGTTCCTGGCCAACATCCAGCGGGAGATCGCCGCTTTGCTCAGCGGCTACCGAAGGCCTGCAATGGACCCCGGGGTGCTGAAAAACCTCTACGGCTACCTGCGCGACACGGTGGGGGTCGACGCGGCCGTGCTCGACCGGATCTGCGCCCCGGATCGTGCAGGGGCCGCAGACGGCGCTGAGTCCCCTGCGGCATAAATCCGGTGACGCATTCGATATGACCCACTGACCCAAACCATTTGAGAGGTGTCCCATGGGGTTCGGCAACCGCGATCAGGGCATCAACCACATCAAGACCCGGAAAAACCACACCTGCTACGGCATGGGGATCGGCATCATGGTGCTGGACGACGCGTATCCGGGATTTCCCGGCGACGTTCGCAACGCCAGCGCGTTTCCCTATCCGATCCAGTATGAAATCGTCGAAGGGGTCGACAACTACACCCTGGTCTGGGCCGAGGACAAGACGCCCTGCCGCGCGCCGATTTTGCGCGCCGCCGAAAAGCTCGAGCGGATGGGATGCCGCGCCATTGCGGCCGAATGCGGTTATTTTGCCTATTTTCAAACAGATGTGGCCGGCCATGTGGAGGTGCCGGTGTTCATGTCGAGCCTGCTGCAGGTGCCGTTCATCCAGCAGGTGATCGGTCCGGAAAAAACCGTCGGCATCGTCTGCGCCCAGAAGCGCTTTCTCACCGAAACCCACCTGACCCGGGTCGGCATCGACCTGGAGAGCAACTTCATCGTCGCCGGCGCCCAGGACGAATACGGCTGCCCCGAATTCGATCACCTGTGGGACCATGAGCGGCGCCCGCCGGTTCCCGAAATCTTCTACGACAAGGCCGAGGCGGACATGATCCGCATCTGCCGGGAGGTCGTAGAGCGCCATCCGGGCATCGGTGCGCTGATGCTCGAGTGCACCGGGATGCAGCCGTTTGCGCGCGCCGTGCAGCGGGAGGTCGACCTGCCGGTCTTCAGCTGGGGAACGCTGCTGGACTACGCATATTCCGTCGTTGCCCATCGGGACTATTACGGCCACGTGTGAAAAAAACCCCTGCTCCACCGGCACAAATTAAACCCCTCACTGGTGCTGGGGGCCGTTTTACCCGGTCCTGTCGTCGAGCGGGGTTTTACGGGCAGTGCCCGGCGATGTTCCAAAAGCGGATTTGAACCATCTCGAAAAATGGGAGCTGTCTGAAAACCCGCACTGGTGCGCGATCTCGGTGATCGAGCGGTCGGTGTTGGCCAGCAGCCAGCGCCCGTAGTTCAGGCGCAGCCGGCGGAAGTACGCCGAGGGCCCCTGGCCCACATGGGCATGGAACAATCGTTCGAGCTGGCGGAGGCCGGTGTTGACGCCGGCGGCGATGTCCTCGATGCTGGGGGTGTCGACGCCCAGGCTCTGCTCCATGATAAACGCGGCCTTTCGCACCCGCGGATCTCCGATCTTTGCGTAGCCTCGGGCATAGGGGGTCTGGGGGTGGTCGTGGGGCCGGCCCCAATCGAGCAGCAGGTGGCGGAGGCATTTGACGGCCCGGTTTCGACCCAGGTGCCGTTGGACGAGGTAAAGGCCCAGGTCGGCTGCCGAAGCCCCTCCGGGGCAGGTGATCCGGTCTCCGTCGTCGATGAAAATTTCATCGGTGACCGGAAGGGTGCCGGGAAACTCGTTTTTGAAGTCCTGAAAGTGGTACCAGTGCACGCAGCACTTGCGGCCGTTCAGCAGACCGGCCCTGGCCAGGTAGAAACTCCCCGTGCAAAGCCCGACCAGCGGCACTTGGCACCGGTCGGCCCGCTGCAGGTAGTCCATCAGTCTAGTGTCGTAGTGGTCCGGCCCGATCAGCCGCCCGCCCACGATCACGACGTAGTCGAACGCCCGCGGATCGCGCAGGGTCTCTCCCGGCGTCACCTGAACGCCGGCGCTTGCCGTGACCGGCTTCGCCCCCGGCCCCATCACGGCCCAGGAGCACAGCCGCTGGCGGCTCTGGTCGCCGGCGTCCGCTGCGTGACGCAGAACGGCCAGAAAACTGGAAAAGGCAAACAGGGTGAATTCGGGCGCCAGAAGAAAGCCAAAGCGCAGCTTCCGGTTTTTCGCGTCGGGTCGATTCATCGAAACCACTTCAGATTCGTCAGCCTACAGAACACTGAGCACCTCGTCCTGCCACTGTTCCAGAACGCCCAGTTCCGCGGCCAGATCCAGTACCGTATAGCGGTTTCGAATCCAGCGCCCCTGGCGGTAGGCAAAGACGAGTTCTTCTTTTGAAACCCCCAGATCATCGGCGCGGTATACCGCACCGGCGGCCTTCAGATGGGCGCGGCAGGTCCTTGCCGGGATCACCACCGGTGCCACCGCGCGGCGAATTTTCCCCCAGCTGTTGAAGATGGCTTCTCTTCTGTTGGACAGCGACGGGCCGTCCAGGTATTTTTGGCGGGCAAAGGGGAGGACGGCTTCTGCGATGTCCCGGAACGTGGCCCTGATGCGGGCTTCGAACGCGGCGGGCGTCTCCACCCGGGGCTTTCGGTCGACCAGACGGCGAAGCGCGGCTTCGTCCAGCCCGAGAAGCTTTTCGTAGAGGCCCAGGCAGATCAGGGTCGTGACGCCGGTCTGCTCGCCGTGAAGGGCGGGGGTGCGGCCGGTCCAGTGGGCGGTCATGTCCCAGAGGTGGCTGATCAAATGCTCCCCGCCCGAAGCCGGCGCGCTGGAACCGGCAATCACCATGGAAATGCCCGAGAGCAGCAGTGCCTCGGCCAGCACGGCAAGGCCTTCAGGCCGGCCGTTTCGGATGGCGTCCGCCTGTTCGATGCATCGGTTGACCGCCTCTTCGGCGACGGCGGCCGAAAAGGCGCAGTAGTACTCTCCGTGCAGCACGCGGGCCAGGTTCCAGTCGGCCGTGGAGGCGTTTTTAGACAGCAGGTCTCCGAAGCCGGCGCCGGTCATTCTTGCCGGGGCGGTGGCCAGAATCTGCGGATCTGCGATGATCGCCGCGGGGGGGCGGCACGGTTCGGTGGTCTTGACGCCGTCGACGGTCAGGGCGGAGATGGCCGACGGATACCCGTTCATGCTGGCGGCGGTGGCCACCGTGATCAGCGGAAGGTCGGCGGCGGTGGCCGCAGACTTTGCGATGTCGTTGATGGTCCCGGACCCGACAGCCAGAAGCCCTTCGGCCCGGTCCCTTTTCAGTGCAGCGGTCAGGGCCTCGACCGCGCTGCGGTCCGCATGGACCGGCGATGACGGCTCGTCTGCAAAATGCACCGTCACCTTCCCGCCGCTTTTTTGAAGCCTTCCGACCGCGTCTTTTCCGGCAGCGGCATGGGTGTTTCGATCCGCCACGCACAGCACCGGCCCCGGCGGAAAACAGCGCCCGGCCATCTCCGGCAGCAGGCGGAGCGAACCGGGTGCCAACGCCGCCTCCCGGGTGGGGATGCGGTGAACCTTCCCGCAGGGGCAGTCGGCGATCTCTGCTCCCAAAAGCGCCGCCAGTGATTTTTCTTCGGTTTTCATGGGCAATTACCCTATCGGTTCTTTATAAATTTCCGGCAGGTTGAAGGCGGCAACCGAAGGGGGGTCGGATCGGATGCCTTTCGCTACGGCACGACACGGAGGTCGTGCCTTACAAGAACCACGACTTCGACCGAAGTTTCATGAGAGCCGGTAGAATCTGATGTTTATTGGCGGCGAAGCCGCCTCTCATAAAATCGCGCGAGCGATTTTATTGCTCGGTGCGGGACGATGGGGATTATTGCCCTTTTGGCGATGTTTTTTTCACCTGCTTTCAGGCTTCGGCATCAAGGGAGCGAGTTCGCACAGCACCGGCAAATTATCCCTTTCGCGGAATTATGAATCCCGAAAGGTAAGGGAACAAGTTCCATGGGCGGCTGTCCTGACCCGGCCTTTGTGGCGAGTTTTGGCCGTCAGGAGAGCCGACAGGCCATGGCCGTCCGGACCGGATCAAAACAGGATCCGCACCTTTTCCGGGTTCAGGTGGAGATAGATTTCTTCTCCTTCCTCGTGGGGCAGATAGTGGGCGACCTGAACCCGGATCATCGTGTCTCCCACCGAGGCAAAGAAGTAGAGAAAATTGCCCAGGTAGGCCTTGTGGGCGATGGTAGCCTTGTACAGGTTCTCATGATTCTCCGGGGGGGCGGATGGGGCGTACACCGTCACATCTTCCGGGCGGATGGAGGCGTTGACCGTCAAACCCGGGGCGGTTTCGTCCACGTCGGCGCTCCGGCAGCGCATGGTTTCGCCGAAAGCGGTGCGGATCACCACCTCTGCGCGGTCCGCGTCGACGTCGAGGACCTCGCCTTCGATGAAATTGGTGGTGCCGATGAAATCGGCCACGAAGCTGTTGGCCGGTTTGTCGTAGATCTCCTCCGGCGTTCCGATTTGCATGACGTTTCCCGACTGCATCACCGCGATGCGGTCGGAGATGACCATCGCCTCGGCCTGGTCGTGGGTGACATAGACCGAGGTGATGCCCATCCGCCGGACCAGGCTCTTGATTTCAAAGCGCATCTTCTCCCGGAGTTTGGCATCCAGGTTGCTCAGCGGCTCGTCGAGCAGCAGAACCTTGGGGTTCCGGATCAGCGCCCGGGCCAGCGCCACGCGCTGCTGCTGCCCGCCGCTGAGCTGGGCCGGGTATCGGTCCTCCAGGCCTTCGAGCCCCACCAGGTCCAGCACCTGTTCGGCCCGCTGCCGGGTCTCTTCTGCGGCGACCTTCTGCAGCTTCAGGCCGTAGACGATGTTGTTGTAGACTTTCATGTGGGGCCAGACCGCATAGTTCTGGAACACCATGCCGATGCCCCGCTTGGAGGGGGGCACAAAGCCCTTGGAAAGCATCGGCTTTCCGTCGATGACGATGTCTCCCTCGTCGGGCTTTTCCAGGCCGGCGATGCATCGCAGGGTGGTCGTCTTGCCGCACCCGCTGGGGCCGAGCAGGGTGAGCATCTCCCCCTGGGCCACCTCGAGGTTGATGCGGTTGACGGCCACCACCTTCTTGAACCGCTTGAACAGATTTTTGATTTCGATAAATGCCATCGGAAATGTCGCTTTCTTTCCGGTTGTCCCCGCCGGTCAGAGGATCCCGTTGTGGGTCGATTTCACATCAAACCCGGCCGGAAATAAAAGAACGGGAATTTGACAACCGCTCCATATACGGATTGCTCAACTTCGTTTTTGTAACGGGCGCGCAGCCTGTGGAGAAACGGTGATTGTTGCCGCCAGGCAAGGCCCGAGCGAATTCGCAACCGCAGGCGTAGCCGGCTACGTCGAGGATTGCGAAGACGCGAGAACGCCGCATGGCGGCGACAGGCGCCGCTTATCCGCAGGTTGCTAAGTGCCGCCCGGCCCCCATGCCGCCTTGAGTATCCCCCCCGCGATCCGGGAGATGATCAGCAGCAGGATGAAGGTGATCACGATCATCAAAAAGGCCATGGCCGCGGCGATGCCGAACTCCATGCCCCGGTGCCAGTTCAGATAGATCCCGATGGGCAGCGTTTCCCACCCCCCCCGGTACAGGAATATCGCGGTGGAAATCTCCTGGAAGGCCATGATGAAAAACATGACCACCCCCACGAGCACCCCTTTGACCAGCAGCGGCAGGGAGATGTACAAAAAGGTTTTGAATTTACTGGCCCCGGAGACCTCCGAAGCCTCCTCCAGGGAGCTGTCCAGCTGCAGGTAGGACGAATGGGCCATCCGCAGAAAGTACGGAAGGCGCCGGGCGAACAGGGCCAGCGGCATGATGATCCAGTAGGTGGCCAGCGGGATGCCCCTCCAGAAGGCGAGCAGATAGCTCACCCCCACCGCCATTCCCGGAAAGGCCAGCATCAGGGTGATGACGAAATCCAGGGCGTTTCGGGTCGGCATCTTCGTGCGGACGATGATGTAGGCGGCCGGCAGGCCGAAGACGATCCCGAAAAAGAGCGCCACCGCGCTGTACACGAAGGAATTCTGGATCATGCGCGGGCTTTCCAGCAGGATCAGGCGGAAATTGTCCAGTGTCCAGTAGGTGGGAAACGGTTCGAACACCCAGCGCCGGGAAAAGGCCGAAAGGCCTAGAACGATGGGAATCAGCAGAACCAGCACCGCGATAAAGAGCATGTACAGGTACGAGGCGGTCTTGATCACCGGTCCGGGCTCGATCACCCGTCCCTCCGAGGTGGTTCCCTTGGACAGGCCGGTGTACTTTTTCCGTTCCACCCACCACCGGGCCAGCAGAAAAAGAGCGATGCACACCACCGAGGCGACCGCCACCGCCACGATGCCCATGTACTTCCGTCGCTCGTCGGTGAAGTGGTAGGCGATGTTGATATACGACACCGACGGGAGAAAATCGACCTGGCCCAGGATCAGCGGGGTGAGCCAGTCCGTAAAGGGCCACAGAAAAACGATCACCGCCCCTGCCAGGTAGCTCGGGGTGCAAAGCGGCAGGGTGACGGTGACAAACCGGCGAAAGCCGCTGGCGCCTTCCACCTCGGCGGCTTCCTCGAAGCTGGGGTCGATGTTGGTGATGCCCGCCGACAGGCTCAGGACGATGAACGGGAGCATGTGCAGGGCCTGGATGAACACCAGGCCGTGGAGGCCGTAGATGAAGTTGATCGGGTTCTCGATCAGGCCGGCGTCCATGAGCAGCAGGTTCACCGTGCCGTACTTTCCAAAGAAGATGATAAAGGCAAAGACGCCGGCATAGGCGGGCAGAACGATCGGCAGCAGGATCAGGGCCGTGAAGACCGTCTTTCCCCGCGTGCGGTACCGGGCCAGGATGTAGGAAAGCGGAATGCCGAACACCGTGCTGGTGGCCAGGACCAGGGAACTCAGCACCAGGGTGTTCCAGAAGGTCTTCAGATAATAGGTGTCTTTGAAGAAGGCCAGATAGTTGCCGATGCCCCAGGCGCCGGTATCGACGATCTTGAAACTCTCCAGCACCAGGAACGAAAGCGGGTAGATCACCAAAAAGCCGATGACGGCCCAGAGAAAGGCCGTCAGGGACACGTTGCCGCGGGTCATTCGCTATTCCTTCGGTCTTCCGGAGCGCGCCGCGCCGCCGGCCGAGCCCCGCGACAGACGGGCGGGCTTGCACGCCCGTCTGTCGCGGGGGGTCGATCGTTGCAGCCGGGTGGCTCGATAACCGGTCAGGGGGAGACCAGCATCGTCCGGGCCTTGGTCGCCGCAAGGCGGGCGGCTGCGTATTTGCCGTCGTATTCGAACAGCTCCCGGGCTTTCTTGATCTGGGCTTCGGCCTTGGAGACGTCCATGTTCTGCTCCTTGGCGGCCTCGACCTCGCCTTCCACCTCTTCGATCAGGGCCAGGCTGCTCTTGAGCTCGCTCCACTTGCGGTAGATTTCATACTCGTAGTAGCGGTTTACATCGTCCCAGCGCTTGGTGGCCAGGTCCAGATCGTACTCGATGAATCCGACATCCAGGTCCCAGAAGGAGTCGACGCCCAGGGCGTTTTTGGCGTGGACGGCCATTTCCACACCCTCTTTTTCCCACTCGGAAAATTTGATGTCGGTTCGGGCGGCAAAGTACCCGCCGTTGAGGACGGCCTTTTGCCCTTCCATGCTGAACAGCCAGTCGAGAAAGATTTTGGCGTTCTTTTCGTTGGGGGCGTTTTTCAGCAGCGCCACGGCCTCCGGAACCAGGATCGTTTTGTCCGGGAGCAGGTCGCTGACCGGATAGCCGTCGCGCCGGGCGACCATCGCGTTCATCTGGGGCTGGGCGACGCCGATCGGGACCTCCCCGCGGGCGGTGATCTGGGTGGTGTCCGTGCTGCCGGTGGAGTACCGCGCCAGCTGGGCCGCCAGCAGGCGAAGGTAGGCCCATCCCTCTTTTTCACCGTAGCCCTGCAGGAGGATTTCCACCGTTTCGTGCATGGTGCCGGACGCATACGGAAGGGTGGAGATCACGTTGCCCCGGTAGATCGGATTGACCAGCTCCTTCCAGGTTTTCGGCGGCGGAAGCCGAAGCTTTTTCAGAACCTTCTGGTTGTAGAGATTGGTGACGATCCACGGCGCAAAGCAGGTCCAGTAGTCGGCGTTGTCTTTGACCTTCATGCCGTGCCATTCGGCGGGGACCTTGTCCCAATCCTTCGGCCGGAAGGGAACGATCAGTCCCTCCTTTTTCAGGACTTCGTGGGCCGGCGCCCCGGCGCCCAGGAAGATGTCGGCATCCGGCTTGTCTCCCCAGGTCCGCACCTTGTCGATGCAGACCGGCCAGCCCCCCGGATGGACGAAGGTGATCTCGATCTCCTTTCCGGTGGTCCTCTTGTAATAGTCCTGAAAGCCTTTGGTCAGGCTGTCGGACAACTCCTTGTAGATCGGACCGACCCAGCCGAGCTTTTCGGCGGCCCGGGCCTGCGCCCCGAGGGGCGGCAACAGCAGCAGCCCCATCGAAAGGACAACGCAGACGGTGATGGCCAGGGTTTTTTTGCTCATGTTGCCCTCCTTTTCCAAGCGGTTATAGGCCTTCATAAACCGGCGCCTCACGGCGCTCATCCGCCCTTCGTCAGGATGCTTCCCTTGGAAATCCGGGCAAAGCGAAAACCGGGCCTGCGGCTTGCAAGATGAACAAAAAAAGCCTGGCGTGGCGTGCAGGTTCGACAACTTTGCGGGCCATCGGCTTTCCCGGATAACAGGTTCCAACAATTGCGTTGTACGATCGAAAGGATGGGCTGGCTGTCAGAATCGGCGGGTCGGGCACACCGGCCCGCCCCCCGCCGGGTGCATGCCGGTCATGCCCGTTCCAGCTATTTTATAGCCCAGATGCCGCAGGTGGGCAAATATTTATTACGAAAAAGAGCGCTCGAACAGTTCCTGTATGGCCGCCTCGCCCTCTGCCGAGAGGTTTCGGGTGCCGGTTCCCACGAAGGTTTCGCTGTCGATGGTCGGCAGATCCTCCTGCCACCGGTTGTCCTTCCAGGTGAACCAGGCCTTGCGGTCCTGGTCGAATACGCTCAGGGGCCGGTTGAAGAGCTTGGCAAGCTCCACAGCCCATCCGGTGCCGCCCTTGACCGTGCCGTCGTCCTGGATCCAGCCCACGGCAAAGACCTGGTATCCGCTGTTGACCATGTGAAAGATCGACTGGATCACCTTGCGGATCTTTTCGGCTTTCGAAAATGTTCGGCCCATGCGCATGGAAATGATCTCCATGCTGACATCCCCCTTTTTCAGGTCTTCGGGGGACAGCTCCGTGAGGCCGCGGGTGCGCAGGCTGTCATGCCCCGGGAAGGTGAAATTCACCTCCGTTAGGCGGTACGTTTCCGCCTGCCGGCCGAACTCGGCCTCGGTTCCCCGGTGTCCGCCGCTGTAGAGTGTGATGCGCTCTCTGTCCTGCATGGGTGCTTCTCCTTTCATTTACGTCGGTTGTGCCGGACGACATGTCCGGCTTCAAAAAAAGACCCCGCCGGCACCGGCGGGGCGAAGGGAAACGATAAGACCGCGTTTTCCGGCGTCAAATGAAAAAAGGTCGAAAGCGGCTTCCGGCATTCATCACCCCGATCGCTCCCTTTACGCCAAGCCCGAAGCAGAGCACACAGCCACAATAAAATCGCTACGCTATTTTATGAAAGGCGGCTTCGCCGCCAATAAGAATAAAATTCCACCGGCAAGTGAGAAGCTTCCTTCACAGCCGGAGGTCGTAGGGCACGACCTCCGTGTCGTGCCGCAGTAAGCGGCACCGAGGCCATTCGACTTTGCTCGTGACAAGCCGTTCACGACATTTGCAATTCGCGCCCGCAAGGGCGCATCATTTTATTTGCACAGCAAAGAAAATGAACAAAAAACCGAATGAATATCAGAAAACGACCTGTAAATATCGACGACGCTGAAGATGCTCAGGGGAAATTTTTCCGCAAGGAGATGCCTTCTATACTTCGTACTTCTCTTCAGGGGTGTCCGGATGAAACAGGGAATAGACGACCGGGATCAGCACCAGGGTGATCAGCGTCGAGCCGGTGAGGCCGCCCACCACCGCACGCGCCAGCGGGGCCTGGGCCTCTGAACCCTCGCCGATGCCCAAAGCCAGGGGCAGCAGCCCCAAAATCGTGGTCAGCGTGGTCATTAGAATGGGCCGCAGCCTGCGCCGGCCGGCTTCGATCATCGCATCGCGGGTCTTCATTCCCTCTGCCGACAGCCGTCCGGCCTGGTCGACCAGGAGGATCGCATTGTTGACCACGATTCCGCCCAGCATGATGCAACCGATGAAGGACTGCACGTTCAGCGTCGTTCCGGTCAGAAAAAGGGTCAGCAGCACCCCGACTGCCGCCACCGGAACCGAGAACATGACCACCAGCGGATCCCGAAGCGATTCATACTGGCAGGCCAGTACCATGTAGACCAGGACCAGGGCCAGGACCAGGGAGACGACCAGCTCCCGGAAGGCTTTCTGCTGCTCCTCGAATTCGCCGGCAACCGTCAGGTCGTATCCGAGGGGGCGGGGGATCTGATTCAGGCGCGCCTGCACCTCTGCGGCTGCAGAGCCCATGTCGCGTTCGGCCACGTTGGCGCTGACGGTAATCGTGCGCTGCTGGTCCTTGCGGTCGATCAGCACCGGTCCGCGGCTCTGCTCGGTTGAGACCACGTTGCGCAGGGCCACCCGTTCACCCGAAGACGTGGTCAGTGTCAGGTCGAGGATCTCGTCGATGGATCGTTTCTCGGCGTCTTTGAGTTGCACCAGAATCCGGTAGGAATTGCCCCCGGACCGGTACTCGCCGGCCTTGGTGCCGGCCACCGCGGTCTGCAGCAGCTCGGTGACATCGCGAACGCTCAGGCCCAGGTCGGCGGCCTTGCTGCGATCCACCCGGATCTCCTGCTGGGGGACGCCGGCTTCAAGGGTGGTGAGCACGTCGGTGATGCCGGGAACGTCGGCAATCGAGCGGGCCGCTCGAGCAGCCAGCGCATCGAGGGTGGCCAGGTCGTGGCCGCGGATCTCCACGGTCAACCCCTCGTCGCCGCCCAGAATCCGCTCCAGCAGGAACTGACCCTGTGGCGCCCGGACCCGGATCTCCATGCCGGGAATTCTCCCCTCCAACCGGCGCCGCAGATCCCGGGCGATTGCCGTATTGGAGCGGTCGCGCCGGGACGCCGGGGTCAGCGAGAGGCTGATCTGCCCCTCGGACCCGGCATCGGCCCGCCAACCCGAGGCCCCGACGCTGACCACCGACGCCACGGTCTCGGGCACCGCCGGGCCGACGATCGCCTCGATTTTCCGGGTCTGGCGGTCCACCAGATCCAGGCGGGTACCGATTTCCATCTTGCCGGTGACCCGCACCTCCCCCTCGTCGCTGGGCGGCATGAATTCGCTTCCGATCAACGGCAGCAGCAGCAGACTCGCCCCGAGCAGCACAGCGGCCGTAAGCACGGTCAGCAGACGGTGTCCCAGGGCCCATCGCAGCACATTCAGGTAGCCCTTTTCGACCCCGGAAAGAAAGGAGCGAGCACCCGCAGACCAACGGTTTACAGAAGGAGACCGGGCGCCCTGGCGCCCCTTCTCGGAAGGGATCATCCGGGAGGCGAGCATCGGCACCAGGCTCAGCGCCACGGCCAGGGCACAGATCAGGGAGAAGATGATGACGTAGGCCAGCTCCTTGAAAAGAATACCCGTAACCCCCCGGACGAACATCATCGGCAGAAAAATGGCCAGGGTGGTGATGGTGCTGGCAAGGATGGCCGAGGCCACCTCCCGGGCCCCTTCCACCGAAGCCCGCCGCGGTTCTTCGCCGTTTTCCCTGCGACGCCGGAAGATGTTTTCGAGAACGACGATGGAACTGTCGACCATCATCCCCACCCCCAGCGCCAGGCCGCCCAGGGTCATCAGGTTCAGGGTGAACCCCCCGAAATAGATCAGCGCGAAGGTGGTCACCACCGAGATCGGAATCGACAGGGAGATCACCAGCGTACTCTGGATGCTGCGCAGGAAAAACAGGAGCACCAGAACGGCCAGCCCCCCGCCGTAGAGAACCGAGCGGGCGACATTCTTGATCGACCGTTCGATGAAGTTGCCCTGGTTGATGACCGGCACGATCCGGATCTGGGGAAAGGCCTCGTTGACCGCGTCGATTTCGGCCAGAATGCGCTTGGACACCTCCACGGTGTTGGCATTGGCCTGCTTTCGGATCGCCACGCGGATGCCGCGCTGGCCGTTGACGCGCACGATGCGGGTGAGCTTTTCGTAGGTGTCCTTGACGTCGGCGATCTGTCCCAGGGTCACCACGGTCCCTTCGCGGCGGTCGATGACGGTGTCCCGGATCTGGTTCAGGTCGGTGAACTCGGCCGGTGCCCTCAGGGTGACCTCGTAGCGCCCCTGTTCGATCTTGCCGGCCGGAAGATCGAGGTTTGCGTCGGAGATGGCGGCCAGCACGCGGTCCATGGCCAGGCCGACGGCCTTGATCCGGTCCGGGTCGAGTTCGATTCTGACTTCCCGGTTGAAGCCGCCCCAGACGTCGACCTGGGCCACGCCGGGAATCCGGGCAAAGCGGTAGCGGATCTGGACCTCGATCAGCTCGGTCAGCTCCACCGGGTCGAGATTGCTGGAGATCCCCAACAGCACCACCGGAAAGCTGGCGATGTCGAACTTTCGGATCCGCGGCCGGACGATGTCGTCGGGCAGTTCGTTGATTTCGTCTTCCAGCTTGCCCTGAACGTCGATGGCCGCCGTGTCGATGTCCGTTCCCCAGACGAAACTGACCCTGACGCTGCTTCGGCCCTCCGAGGAAGTCGAGGCGATCTGCTCCACCCCCGGCACCGTGGCCACGATCTCTTCGATGATCTGGGTCACCAACCGTTCCATGACCTCCGGGCTGGCGCCCTCGTAATCGGTCCGGATGGTCAGGGTGGGCAGTTCGATGTTGGGGAGCATGTCGATCTGGAGGCGGCTCAGGGACACGGCCCCGAGGATGACCAGAATCAGGGTCACCATCGTGGTAAAAATCGGGCGTCTGACGCTGAATTGCGGCAGGTTCATCCGGATACGCCCTCATCGCGGCCGGAAGGGGTGTGGTCGTTCCCGTTGGAGATCGTGATCGGCGAACCGTCGCTGACCAGCTCCTGTCCCAGGGTGACGACCCGGCCCGACGGCGGCAGCGCCGTGCTTTCCACCTGAACCCGGTCGTCTTCGCGGATGCCCACCGTCACCTCGCACCAGAAGACCGTGCGGCCGTCTTCGCCCACGACGAAGACCCCGGTTTTGTCGTCGCGAAGCGTCAGCGCCGGCTCCGGGACGATGACGGCATCCGGTACCCGGGCCAGCACCACCGTCGCGCGGATGAACATGCCCGGCTTGAGCCGCCGCCGGGGATTGTCGACGGTCAATTCGATCCGTGCCTGGCGGGTGGTCTTGCGGAAAAAGGGTGCGATGCGGTCGATCCGGCCGGCAAACGATTCGCCGGGATAGGCGTCGGTGGTCAGGGAGACCGTCTGGCCGGGCTGCAGACGGGCGTAATCCCTTTCGGTGACGAAGACGACACCGAGGATGGGATCGATTTCGTCGATCAGCACCAGCGGGGCGTTGGCGGCCACGGTCTGGCCCTCGTCAACGTAGCGCTCGGCCACCACCCGGTAATCGTCGCCACCGCTCCATTCCGCGTTGACTTCCGTGTACCCGAGCCGGATGTTGGCCGTTTCCAGGGAGGCTTCGGCCCTGGCCACCTGGGCTTCGGCGACCTTGAGCTGGGCCTCCTTGGCGAGGCGATCCTGGCGGGAGGCGTCGTATTCCGAATCCGAGGAGATGCCGCGCTTGACCAGCGACTCGGTGCGGGAAAACTCCCGCACCGCGATTTCCAGGCCGCTTTTTGCCGCCGACAGATTGGCCCGGGCCACGGCCAGGTCCGCCCGGGCCTGGGCCACCGCCTGGACGTACTCGTCGTTGTCCAGCTCGGCCACGACCTGCCCCCGTTGCACCATGTCGGCGATGTTGACAAAAACCCGCTTCACCCGTCCGCTCACCTTCGGCGCCACCACGAACTCGGCCAGGGCCTCCAGTTCGCCGCTGAAGGTTCGCTTCAGTTCGATCGGACCGTGTGAGACGGGGGCCACTTCCACCGGCACCGGCCGCCGGGCCGGGCCGGGTTCAACGCCGGTCTGCTTGCGAGCCGGACCGAATACGATCCAGCCCGCTGCTGCGGTCATCAGCAAAATCGCCGGAATAACCAGTTTAGGGGTGCCCGATTTCATGGTAGTATGCCCGATGTGGAATATGGAGGTTCCGCGGCACGGGTCTCCGTGGGTTCATCGGTGAAGGGTTGCAGCGGGCCGGGTGCTGCCTCGACAAGCCGCCGCATCTCGAACCGCCCTTCCCAGGAGCCTTAGATATCGCATCCGCCGGCCTTTTGTAAAACAATCCGTTGGAAGCGGGGCGCCCGCTGAAAGACGGACCCGAAACGGCGAGGATCCCCGATGACGATCGCAAGCGCAAGACGGTTTGCCCCTTTTCTGGTCTTTCCATTGTTCATCGGCCTGCTGGCGCTGCCGGCAGCGGCGGCTGCCGCGGGATCCGATCCGACGGGCGAAAAGGCCCCGGTCGCCGGTCCCTTGAAGATCACCGTGTCCCAAGCCGTGATGATGTGTCTGGAAAACAACCGGTCCCTGGTCGTGCAGCGGCTGAACCCCCAGATCCGCGAGACCTACGAGGAGCAGGAAAAAGCGGTTTTTGACCCTTCGCTGGGCGCGGAAATCTCCGCCGGCAAGGTCAAAGGGGAGCGTCTGGCCAGGGCCGGTTCGGAAACCGAAAATTTCTCCACCACCGAGGCTGCCGGCGTCATCTCTCTATCCCAGTATTTCCCCACCGGGACCACGGTCTCGGTGGAGGCCGGCACCGAGCTGGACGACTCGTCCCTGTACGACGATTCCTTTTACTCGAGCCGGCTGGGGATGACCGTGACCCAGGCGCTTTTAAAAGGAGCGGGCACCGACGCAAACCTGGTGCGCCTGCGCCAGGCCCGCCTCGATACGCAGATGACCGAATACGAGCTTCGTGGCTTCACCGAGGAGCTGGTGGCCGAGACCGAAGGCACCTGTTGGGACTATGCCCTTGCCCGGCGGCAGATCGAGATCGTGGAGACCTCCCTGGAGGTCGCCCGGCAGCAGCTAAACGAAACCAAAGAGCTGATCTCCGTCGGCCGGCTGGCCCGGGCGGAGCTGGCCGCCGTCCAGGCCGAGGTGGCGGCTCAGGAGCAGTCCCTGATCGAGGCCCGGGCCGCCAAGGAGTCGATCCGCCTTCGGCTGCTTCGCCTGCTCAATCCGCAGGGTCCCGGAATTTGGGAGCGGAAACTCGAACTGATCCACCAGCCGACCCTTCCGGAGGTGAAGCTGGAGGACGTGTCGATGCACGTCGCCGTGTCGATGCGGATGCGCCCGGTTCTCAACCAGGCCCGCCTGAACATCCTGCACGGCGATCTTCAGATCGTCAAAACCCGCAACGGGCTGCTTCCGCTGTTGGACCTGTTTGTCACCCTCGGAAAGAGCGGATATGCGAGCTCTTTCGGCGGGTCCGTTTCGAACATCGGCGAAGACAACTACGACGCCCAGGCCGGGGTCCGCTTCAACTACCCCTTTGCCAATCGGGACGCAGAGGCCTTTCACCGGCGGGCGCTGCTCACCCGCGACCAGGCCCAAAAAGCCCTGGAAAACCTCACCCAGCTGGTGGAGGTGGATGTCCGGACCGCCTACATCGAGGTCGACCGCACCCATCAGCAGATCGCCGCCTCGTCTGTTACCCGCCGATTCGACGAGGAGAAGCTGCGGACCGAAACCGAAAAGCTGCGGGTGGGAAAGTCGACGAGTTTTCTGGTGGCCCAGGCCCAGCGGGACCTTCTGGTGAGCCGAATCGCCGAGGTCCGGGCCCTGGCCAATTATCTCAAGGCGCTCATCGACCTTTACCGGGTGGACGGATCGCTGCTCGAGCGCCGGGGGATCTCCGCCCCCGGCCGGGAGCCGGTCCTGCTGTCCGCCAGCCGGTAGCGTCGTTTTCCAAATCTGTTGAGATTCGCCTATGAAGGATCCTTTTCGCCCGGGGGTTCGTCGGGGGCTGCCGGAGAAGAAACGCCCAGGGCGGCCAGGTCTCTTTCGGCCTCGACCACCTTTGATGTGGCCTTTGCCACCTTCCGCGACAATTCCGCCAGTTCTTTTTTAGCGCCGTCGATCCGGGTCGTTTCTTTTCCAGCGGCTTCGGATTCGTCAGCCGCACCCCCGGCCTGCTCCATTTTTTCCAGCGCGGACTGGGCGCGCTCGGCCTCTTTTTCGGCCTCGGCCAGCCGTTTTCGGGCAGCGGTCAGCACGTCTTCTGCGGCTGCGATTTCGCCGGCCGCGCCCTCCTCGGGCTCGGCCTCCAGGTCGATGTCCTCTGCGGCGATGACCAGGGCCGCCGCCGGCAGACCGGCCAGGACCCCTTCCACGCTTCCCTGCCGAAAGGGGGTGGTGATCTGGTTGGCCCGGAACCGAAAGGGGAGCATCACCAGGGCCGCGTCGGACGAATTTGCGGAGATGGCGGCCGAATCGATGGCATCGACGATTTCGATGCCGGCCGCGATCCGGACATCGTCGAGGATCTGCTCCATCTCCCGCCGGCGATCCTCGATCGATCCGCCTTCGCTCGAGGCCAGCACCCGGATCGAGGCCCCGGCCCAATCGGTGTTCTGGGTGGCCAGGTACGCCAGCAGCAGCATGAGGCGGCTGGTCCTGTCCTGAAACCACCAGACATCGATCCGGCAGCCTTCTATCCGGCATTGCGCCAGCGCGGTCCACTGGTCTGCAGTGGCGTTGAGCAGCACGATATTGCATCCGAGCCGAAAGGCGGCCCGCAGATAGCCCCCGAGCCGCAGTTCCCGGAAGCCTTCCCCGTCCTTGCCGGTGGGTCCCAGCCAGTTGAGGAGCAGGGTGTTGGCCCTCAGGGGGCCGACGCCGAAGGCCTGAAGGAGCACCTGAAGGCCGGTGTCCGGATCCGGTGTGACCACCGCCCTGGAAAACGCGCGCAGCCCCTGGGCCCGGACGTCCTCCCTGAGGTGCGTTTCGGCCTCCTGCTGCGTTTTTCGGATCGCCACCCCGCCGCCTTCCACCAGCTGCACGACGGTGGTCAGTCCGCTGCGGCCTTCGATCCAGGATGCGAATTTCAACAGCCGGGCGCGGCGCTGGGGGTCGTCTGAAAATGCCAGGATGTGCGGGCGCCAGTCGCGGGGGTGCTCGGGCTCCTCAGACACCGACAGAAGGTGCTCCCGGATCTGCTGGAGAGAAAAGGAGCGCTGGCTGTCCGCCCACCGGGAGCGCCCGGCGGTCCGCCTGACATACTGATAGATGCCGAAAAGGATTGCGACGGCGACGATGCCGGTCTTCAGGTCGATGGCGAGCATGACCCCCAGGCAGGACAGCGCCCCGAGGAAACTGAGCCGGTAGTCGAAGAGCCGGAACCGGGGGCGAAACGAAGGGGTGAAGCTTCGCGCCTCGAAATAGGTGGCGTAGTTGAGCAGCCCGTAGGAGATCAGAAAGAACATCGACACCACCGGGGCGATCAGGTTCAGGTTGCCCAATGCGATCGCAAGATAGGCGATCCCGGCAGAGAGCAGCACCGCCCGCCGAGGATTTCGACTCGGTCCGGCGCCCATGGCGAACGGCCCGAGCAGCGGAAAGATCCGGTCCCCGGCCAGGGACTGCAAAATTCGCGGCGCGCCCAGAAAAGAGGCCATGGCCGAAGAAAGGGTGGCGGCGATCACACCGGCGTCCACGAGCGGGCCGACTGCGGCGATCCGCTTCATGGCCCCGTAGTCTGCGGCAAGTTCGCCGAGGGGAAGGGCACCGGCAAAGAGGATCGCCACGGTGAAATAGACGACGGCCGAAAGGCCGACCGCCATGAACGTGCCGCGGGGAAGGCTTTTTCCGGGGTCTTCCAGATCCCCGGACATGCTCACCCCCTGGGTAAAGCCGGTGACCGCCGGAAAGAAGATGGCGAAGATCACCCAGAAGTCGCCGCCGCCGGAAACCCGCCAGCCGCTGGCCAGGACCGCCGGGCTGAAGCGGGCGAATGCCCCGATGTAGAAGGAGGCCAGCGCCGCGGCCAGCAGAACCATGACGATATACTGAAAGCGGGTCGCCCAGTCGGCCCCCAGCCAGGCAAAGACGAACAGAAAGGTAACCGCGACAAGGGCAAAGATCCGGGGCGACAGCCAGGCCCCGTGCGGAACCATGACGGATGCCGCCTCGCCGAATCCGATGCAGTAAAAGGCGATGGAGACCGCCTGGGCCAGAAACAGGACCAGCCCGATCGCGCCGCCGAAGCCGACACCCAGCGTTCGGGAGATCAGATAATAGTCCCCGCCGCCTTTGACCCGGATGTTGGTGGCCACCGCCGAAAGCGAGATGCTGGTCAGCAACGAGATGACGTTGGCGACGGCGATGATGACCAGCGCCCGGAAAAGACCGGCGCTTCCCACCACGTACCCGAGGCGCAAGAATAGAATGATGCCGAGGATCGTGAGAATGCTCGGCGTAAAGACTCCGGCGAAGGTGCCGAGGCGGCCCGCAGGCGTTCTTGCCTCCGATTCCATCATCGCTTCCTTTGGTGTCGACATCGGATTGTCTTGCACATTCGAAAGGACGGTTTTTTCTTTGGCAGGGCCGGAGAGCATCCGGTGCGGTTGCGGCGAATCGGTCCACCCCCTGCAAAGAGGCCCGAGCCCCGGCCCTGTCGATCGGGAAGAAAAGATCGTATCCGATGGTCGATTGCCCGGCTGGAACGGAAAAGACGATTATCCCGCTTTTTGCCGGATGCAAACCCTCCCGGTCGCCGGGGCCGGCCGCACCTCTTTGGTCCCTATTTTTTTCGCCGCCAGGCCAGCAAGAGCCCGGTCGTCATCCCCAGCGCGAAGGTGGCCGACAGCACCAGCACCCGGGGGGCTTCCGCTCTCCAGAACAAAAAGCGGACTTCCACCATCGTTGCATTTTGAACAATGAAGACGGCCACGACGATCAAAATCGCGGCGATGAAATAGCGCTTCCAAGCCATGGCAGATTCTCCCGTTTCCGAAGGTCGCCCCCCCGGTTTTGAGACGGTGCCGTCATTTTTCTTCGGCGGCGGCGACGGGGATGACCTCGATATTGACTTCCACGTCCGGCCACCGCTTGTCCAGCGGCTGCATCGACGGCGGCGCCTTCTTCAACGATGCGGGCCAGCGCCGCCCCTTGTCCGCCCGCCTCGGACCGCTTCATCGAAACGGCCCGTTCGAAGATTTTGCGCAGCTCCGGCTGAAAGATCACGAGCAGGGCGATGACCGCCACGTGGCTGACGTTTCCGAAGACCCATTCGGTCCCTCGAAGGTCGAGCAGGGCGGCGAACAGGTAGACCAGAATCGCCGCCAGCACGCCGACGACGATTTTCCAGGTGCCGAGGCGCATCAGCGTCCGGTAGATCAGAAAAAGGCCCGTGGCCAGCAGGAGGATGTCCACGAGGGCGCGCCAGGACACCATCTGGTCGATGATAAAGGGAAGGCTGATCGGTTCCATCTTTCGGTTTCCGCGTTACAGACCTTTCATACTATCAGCAAGTCGTGCAGGCTGCCAGTGGGTTGCAGGGCGGACAGGAAAAAAACGGTGAGATGTCTCCTCCAGCGCTGGATCCACCACGAAGACCCGGAATCAAGCGTAGAACAGCGCCGCCATCGAAGCAAGGCATCGATCAGGGGGGCGATGGCCGGCCCTTGCCATCGATGGGGGCATCCGGTATGGTAAATTCCAATTTTATCTGGCTCATCTCTCCGTTATCCTGACAAAATCTAATTATGCAAGCGTCGAGCCCCGTCATGATCCAAGCCCGGATGCGGTTCCTGCAAAGAGGCGCATTCGGACGGCAGTCGTTGCTCCCGGTCAAGGCGGTGGAGGGTGGAAAGGACTTTGACAATGGCGGATACGCAGAACACTTTGCCCAGTGCCATCCCGGTCATTGAGATCATCATCAAGATCAGCGTGCTGGTCTTTCTGGTCGGATGGTGTTTCCTTATTTTAAAGCCGTTCATCTCGCCGGTGGTCTGGGGGGCCATCATGGCTGTCGCCGCCTACCCGTTGTTCAGCGCATTGGCGGCCCGGCTGGGCGGCCGCCCAAAACTGGCGGCGGCTGCCATGACGCTGGTGGCGCTGCTCATCATCATTCTGCCCGGCCTGAAGTTGGCCGTCTCCGCGGGCGAGGGAATGAAATACCTCACAGCGGGGCTTCAGGACGGCAGTCTCCATGTGCCGGCGCTGCCGCCGACCGTGGGACAGTGGCCGGTGGTCGGCCCCTCCATCGCCACCGCATGGGGGAAAGCCTCGGCGAACCTCACCGCCGCCCTGGCCGAGTATCGCCCCCTGTTGGAGACGGCGGCCGGCTGGTTGTTGAAAAAGTCCCTGAACACCGGACTGGGGGTGCTGATGTTCGCCCTTTCCATGGTCATCGCTGGCATTTTTCTTGCCGGTGCCGAAAGCGGCGGCAATGTCGCGCGGGCCCTGCTGACCCGGCTGGCCGGCAGCCGGGGCATCGAGTTCGCCGCCGACGCCGTGGTCACCGTGCGAAACGTGGTCAAAGGCATCCTGGGTGTGGCCGTCATCCAGGCGTTGGCCGCCGGCATCGGCTTTGGCATCGCCGGCGTGCCCATGGCCGGGCTGTGGACCTTTTTCTGCCTGATCCTGGCCATCGTGCAAATCGGCGTCGGTCCGGTGGCCGTTCCGGTGATCATTTACATGTTTGCCAAGGCCGGCACCCTCAAGGCCGTCGTTCTTTCCCTTTGGCTGGTGCTGGTGATGCTCTCAGACAACGTCTTAAAGCCGATGCTGCTGGGCCGCGGGGCGCCGGTGCCCATGGCCGTGATCTTTTTAGGGGCCATCGGCGGTTTCATGTCCATGGGGTTTTTGGGGCTCTTCCTGGGGGCGTTGGTGCTGACGGTGGGCTACAAGCTGTTCAAGACCTGGCTGGGTGCCGGAGATGAAGCAGGGCCGGAAGGCGGATGATGTCCATGGCGATGCCGTCAGCAAAGGGGACGGCCCCGGGCATGGACAACGCCCACCGTGGCGCTGTTCCCACGGGAACCGGGCCGCTCCGGTTCACGCTTTACACCTTCCCGGTGTGGCTGTATTGAATCGGCAGCGCGTTGTTTTTCTGTCGGCGGGGTCTTCAACTATTGGCGGGCCTTCGTGGTCATCCGCGAGGAATTCGACCGGCGGGGGTGAAAAGGGGTACCCTATGATGCGAATGATGGTTCATGTCCTGATTGCCGCCGTGATCTCTGGATGTGCAGCCGGCTCGACATCCGGCCCATCGGATCGGAGCAGCGAGCCGCAACTCGTTTTGGATCGGACCTGGCAGTGGGAGTCGACCGTCACGCCGGTGGAAAGGATTGCCGTGCCGGACCCGGGGCGGTATACGATTCACCTGATGCCCGACGGCAGGGCGGTGACCCGGTTCGACTGCAACCGCGGCGGCGGAGGGTACGAAATTTCCGACGGCAAACTCTCCTTCGGCCCGCTGATGTCGACGCGCATGGCCTGCCCGGAGGGATCACTGGACGGCCGGTTCATGAAGGATCTGCAGCGGGTCGTCTCCTTTTTTGTCGAAGACGAAGAGCTGTACCTGGAGCTGCCCTATGACAGCGGTACGATGCGGTTTCGGGAGGCGCCGTAGACAACGGTTGACCGCAGACATTTTCGCAGGTCTTCTTTTCGCATTTTTTCATGCCCGGAGGGACCGAATGTTCAAGTCGCCCCGCTTCATTTCGATTGCCATCGCCTTGCTGGCCATGACCGGCTGCGCCACGCTGCCGGAAAACCTCGACCGGCCGCGGTCCTATGCGCTCACCGGCACGTCGGACACTGCGATCGGCCGGGTGGTAGCAGGCGACGTTGCCGCCCATCCAGGCAAATCCGGATTTCATATGCTCTCAAACGGGCTGGATGCCTTCGTGGCCCGGGCGGTGCTGGCCCGTTTCGCCGAGCGCAGCATCGACGTGCAGTACTACCTGTATCACGACGATCTGGTGGGCCGGCTGTTTACCGCTCAACTGCTGAAGGCGGCCGACCGGGGGGTGCGGGTACGCCTCCTGGTGGACGACATGGACCTGGAGGGGCGGGACCTGGGGGCAGCGACGCTGGATGCGCACCCCAACATCGAGGTCCGGATCTTCAACCCCTTCAGCCGCAAGGCGGGTCGGGCCTTCCAGTTCATCACACGCATGGGGTCGGTCACCCGGCGCATGCACAA
>JASFPT010000018.1:0-29648 GCA_050115795.1 Desulfobacterales bacterium | reverse complement strand
TCGCAGGGGTGGTCCGGTTTCTGGCATCGGATCAGGCCGCCTACCTGACCGGACAGGTGCTCCATGTCAGCGGCGGAATGTACATGTAAACAAGGAGGATTTCATGTCGATCGAGGATAAGGTCAAAAAGATCATTGCTGAAAAACTGAGCGTGGACATCGAGGAGATCGTACCGGAGGCTTCCTTCGTGGACGACCTTGGGGCCGATTCCCTCGACCTGGTGGAGCTGATCATGTCGATGGAAGAAGAGTTCGATATCGACATCTCCGACGAGGATGCCGAAAAGCTGGTCACCTTCAAGGACGTTATCGACTATATCAAAGCCAATTCGTAAGACCACGGACCGCCGTCCGGCGTTTAAACGCCAACGTCGGACGCGCAGGTCTCAAGGAGGCGGTTTGAATCGAAGGGTCGTCATCACAGGTGTTGGGCTCGTCACCCCCCTGGGAATCGGCGTTGCTCCCTCCTGGGAAGCGCTTTGCGCCGGAAAATCCGGAATCGGAAAAATCACCCGATTCGATGCCTCGTCGTTTCCGTCGCGGATCGCCGGGGAAGTCAAGGATTTCGATCCGGAGGAGTTCATCCCGAAAAAGGACGCCAAGCGGATTCAGCCCTTTATCGCCTATGCCCTGGCCGCTACCCGGATGGCGGTGGAAGACGCTGGAATCGTCATCGACGAGCACAACGGCAGCCGGGTGGGTGTGTTGACCGGCTGCGGCTTGGGTGGGCTTCGGCTGCTGGAGGATACCTGCCGCATCATCGACGAGAAGGGGCCCAAGCGGGTGACCCCGTTTTTCATTCCGATGATGATCGGCAACATGGCCGCCGGAATGATATCGATCCACTTCGGTGCCCGCGGTCCCAATGCATCGGTGGCCACGGCCTGTGCCGCGGGCTCCCACGCGGTGGGGGACGCCTTCAAGATCATCGCCCGGGGTGCTGCCGACGCCATGATCGCCGGCGGCGTCGAGTCGGTGATCAGCCCGTCCTGCATCGCCGGATTCAGCGCCATGAAAGCCCTTTCCACCCGAAACGATGAACCCGAAAAGGCCTCCCGGCCCTTCGACCGGGACCGGGACGGCTTCGTGGTCGGAGAAGGGTCGGGGATGATAATCCTCGAATCGCTCGACAGCGCCCGGCAGCGGGGCGCCCGAATCTATGCCGAGCTCATCGGCTACGGCATGAGCGGCGATGGATACCACATGACCGCTCCATCTCCGGACGGCGAAGGGGCCGCCCGCTGCATGCAGGCCGCCATCGACGATGCCGGCATCACCCCCGCCCAGATCGACTATATCAACGCCCATGGAACGTCTACCCCTCTAAACGACCTGTACGAGACCCGTGCCGTCAAGACGGTGTTCAAGGAGTACGCCCATTCGGTGCCGATCAGCTCCACCAAATCGATGACCGGCCACCTGCTCGGCGGCGCCGGCGGCATCGAAACCGTGTTCACCGCCCTGACCGTCTACCACGGCATCATCCCGCCGACCATCAACTTCGAAAATCCCGGCGAGGAGTGCGACCTGGACTACGTACCGAACGTTGCCCGAAAAACCGACGTGCGCCGGGCCATGACCAACTCCTTCGGCTTCGGCGGAACCAACGCATCCCTGATTTTGGGCCGCTACCCCTCGTAACGGCCGCCGCAAAGGGCGGCCGTCTGAAACCGCCCGGTCGGGCACCCCGATATCCGACACGTCCGGGGGCCGTTCCATTCGAAACCAACACCAACCCCCGGGCAACACGCACCGAGACGACCGGATGTCGCCAAAACGCGGCGGCACCGATGGTTGCTGGATGCCTCTTTTAAAAAAGGGCTGCCGCGCAGGATGCGCCGGCACCCCTTTTTTCCTTGCAGATCGGGTTTGTGAAATATAGGATAGCTTTCCGCGCAGAAAAGTCGCGGCCTTTTTTGCCGCCGGAATACCCACCGAAAGCTCTGGAGGGAACATCATGGCAGAACCGCAGGCGTCGGTCATCATCGGCTGCGACCATGCGGCCGTTGAGATGAAAGAAAAGATCAAGGCTTTTCTCCAGTCCCGGCAAATCGAGGTCGAAGACGTGGGCACCCACGGGACCGAATCGGTCGATTACCCGAATTTCGGCGCAAAGGTGGCTGCGGCGGTCTCCCAAGGACGCTACCGCCGGGGAATCCTGCTTTGCGGAACGGGCCTGGGCATGTCGATGGTGGCCAACCGGTTTCCCGGCGTCCGGGCCGCCCTGTGCAACGATTTGTTTTCAGCCGCCATGGCCCGCCGTCACAATGACGCCAATGTACTGGTTCTCGGCGGCCGCGTTCTGGGCGATGTTCTGGCGATGGAGATCGTCCAGACCTGGCTGAACACCCCCTTTGAGGGAGGGCGCCATCAGAAACGGCTCGACCTGTTCAATCGATACGAGGATATGACCGGTGGGAATTGATCCGATCCGCCAGGCGGACCCGGAAATCGCCCGGGCCATCGAAAGCGAATACCAGCGGCAGCAAAACACCCTGGAGCTCATCGCCTCAGAGAATATCGCCAGCGCTGCGGTAATGGCCGCACAGGGCAGCGTAATGACAAACAAGTACGCCGAGGGGCTGCCGGATCGGCGCTATTACGGCGGATGCGAGTTTGTCGACGTCGCCGAAAAACTGGCCATCGAACGGGCCCAGCGGCTTTTCGGTGCCGCCTATGCCAACGTTCAGCCCCATTCCGGCTCCCAGGCAAACATGGCGGTCTACTTTGCGCTTCTGGACCCCGGCGACACCGTGCTGGCCATGAATCTCTCCCACGGCGGCCACCTGACCCACGGCAGCCCCGTCAGCTTCTCCGGACGACTGTATCGCTTCATCCACTATGGGGTGGATGAACAGTCGGGCCGCATCGATCTGGACGTGGTGGCCGCCTTGGCGAAAAAGCACCGCCCACGTCTGATCGTCGCCGGCGCCAGCGCCTATCCCCGGATCATCGAGTTCGACCGATTCGCCGAAATCGCCCGGCACGTAAAGGCCGATCTCATGGTCGACATGGCCCACATCGCCGGTCTGGTCGCCGCCCGCCTTCATCCATCCCCGGTGCCGGTCTCGGCTGTGGTCACCTCCACCACCCACAAGACCCTTCGCGGTCCCCGGGGCGGGTTGATCCTGGCCCGCACCGACCTGGGAGACCGGCTCGACAAGCAGATCTTTCCAGGAATCCAGGGCGGTCCACTGATGCACGTCATCGCCGCAAAGGCGGTGGCCTTTTACGAAGCCCTGCAGCCTTCGTTTACCGCCTACCAGGAGGACGTGGTCAAAAACGCTCAGACCCTGGCCGAAGGGCTGCTGGCCGCCGGCATCGATCTGGTTTCGGGGGGCACCGACAACCACATGCTGTTGCTCGACCTGCGCAGCATGAACCTCTCCGGGAAAGACGCCGAGACGATGCTCGGCGAGGCCGGCATCACGGTGAACAAAAACACCATTCCCGGTGACCCTACAGGTCCGGCCGTCACCAGCGGAATCCGGATCGGGACCCCGGCGGTCACCTCCCGGGGGATGAGAGCCGCCGAAATGAAAGGGATCGCCGAGATGATCGCCGAGGTGCTCAAAGCCGGCCCAACGGACCCGGAAACGGTCATCCGGACCCGAAGCCGAGTAGAAGAGCTCTGCCGGGCCCATCCGCTGCCCGGTGGCAGCGCCAGTTGATGTAAAGGTTGATTCACCTCTCCGGCAGGGGGTTCACAAAAATGATGATACCATCCAATTTCGAATGAAAAAAACGTCGGCCTTTTTTGAAAATGTTCGGCCCTTGCCGGTCGCTGCCCGGCGCTCATCCTTTGGGAGGGGCCGCAAAGCCCGTTTTATCTGAGGTGGGATCGGAAAACGCCCATGGCCAAAAAGCGCCCTTCGTGGGAAACCTACTTCATGCAGATCACCGAGCTGGTGGCCAGCCGCTCCACCTGCATCCGCCGGGCCGTCGGTGCCATCATTGTCAAGGACAAACGCGTTTTGAGCACCGGTTATAACGGTGCACCCTCGGGCGTTCGCCACTGCCTGGACATCGGCTGCCTCAGAGAGGAGCTCAAGGTCGCTTCCGGAGAGCGCCACGAACTTTGCCGGGGCATCCATGCCGAGCAAAACGCCATCATCCAGGCCGCCTTTCACGGCGTTTCCATCCGTGGGGCGACCTTGTTTTGCACCAACCTGCCTTGCAGCATCTGCGCGAAAATGATCATCAACGCCGGAATCGAACAGATTGTCTACCAGTCCGGGTATGCCGATCCCATGTCCGCCGACCTGCTCGCCGAGGCCGGTATCTCGCTGGTCCGGTTTGGACCCGACATCCAGGAGGTCAATCGATGAAATGCCCGTTTTGCGCCGAAATCGACAACAAGGTCATTGATTCGCGTCTGAGCAAAGACGCCAGCGTGATCCGGCGAAGAAGGGAGTGCCTGGCCTGCAGCCGGCGTTTTACCACCTACGAACACATCGAAGAAATTCCGATCATGATCGTCAAAAAAGACGATCGCAGGGAGGTGTTCAACCGTGAAAAGCTCCGTTCCGGAATTCAACTGGCCTGCCGGAAGCGGGGCATCAGCACCCACGTGATCGACGACTTCATCGACGAACTGGAGCGGGATCTGCGCGAGTCCGGCGAAAAGGAGATTTCATCCAAAATCATCGGCGAACGGGTCATGGCCAAGCTCCATGAAATCGACGACGTGGCCTATGTCCGGTTCGCCTCGGTCTATCGCGAGTTCAAAGATGTCAATGATTTCGTATCCGAGTTGAAAAGCCTCTTGAGCGATCGGTAGCCGAACCCCCACCTGTCGCGCACCAACAAAAGACCGACCATGACGGCAAGAGACGACGACTTCATGAAACTGGCCCTGGAGCTGGCCGAAAGGGGTCGCGGGTGGACCTCGCCCAACCCGATGGTCGGCGCCGTCGTGGTCAAAGACGGCCAGATTGTCGGCCGCGGGTTTCACCGTGCGGCCGGAAAGCCCCATGCCGAGGTGGAAGCCATCGAGGATGCCGGCCTCGCAGCCGAAGGCGCCACGCTGTACGTGACCCTGGAGCCCTGCAACCACTACGGCAAGACGCCGCCGTGCACCGAAAAGATTCTTTCGGCCGGCATCCGCCGGGTGGTGGCCGCCATGGCAGATCCAAACCCGGGTGTTGCCGGAGGCGGTGCCGACCGGCTCAAAACCGCGGGCGTGCAGGTCGAGATCGGCCTGTGTCGAGACGAAGCCCGCCGCCAAAACGAAGCTTTTATCAAGTATGTGCTTCGTCGCCGTCCGTTTACAGCGGTCAAATGCGCCGCCACCCTGGACGGTCGGCTGGCCACCCGCACCGGCGATTCGAAGTGGATCACCGGCGAAAAATCGCGGGCGTTCGTTCACCGCCTTCGACATGCCGTGGATGCCATCCTGGTCGGCATCGGCACGGTGAAAGCTGACGATCCGAGCCTGACGGCAAGGCCCGGTGCAGACTTCGGCCCGTCAAGGGACCCCGTCCGGCTGATCCTCGACAGCCGGCTTTCGATTTCCGCATCAGCCAAGGTTTTGCACCTTGACTCCCCATCGGAAACCTATATAGTATGTAGGGTTTCAGCACCTGGCGACCGGCGAAAAGCGCTGGAAAACACGGGCGCTCATATTCTGGAAATGCCGGATGTCGATGGAAGGATCGCCCTGAATCCCCTCATGGAAACGCTTGGCGCCATGGGCATCACCAGTTTGCTGATCGAAGGCGGCGGCCGGGTCGTCGGTTCGGCCTTTCGAGAAGGGATCGTCGATCGGGTCTATTTTTTCTATGGACCAACGGTATACGGCGGAGACGACGGCGTTGCGGTTTGCCGGGGAACGGGCCCTGCGCGCCTGAAGGACGCCGTCTCGATCCGCCATATCCGGGTGCACCGGTTCGACGACGATGTCATGATCGAAGGCGATGTGTAACGATAGGAGCACCGGCCCCTTATTTCGAGTGGGACGATGTAGAGGCGCTGCCCATGTTTACCGGAATCATCGAGGGACTCGGCACGATTCGAGAGCTTAGAACCTCGAAAAAGGAGACCCGCCTGACGCTGGATGCCGATTTTTCCCTGGAGGGAACCCGCATCGGCGACAGCGTTTCGGTCAACGGCGCCTGCTTGACCGTGATCCGTATCGATGGCACGCGGTTTGAGGCCGATATCTCCCCGGAAACATTGGCCCGGACCACTTTCGGCCGCGCCAGGGCAGGGGACCGGGTGAATCTGGAACGGGCGCTGCGCCTTTCCGACCGCCTTGACGGCCACCTGGTTTCCGGGCATGTGGACGGTATCGGGACGATCGCAGGCCGCGAAAAGACCGCCAACGCCATCAACATCGACATCAAGGCGCCTGCGGCGTTGCTTCGATACATGATCGATAAGGGCTCGGTGGCGGTGGACGGCATCAGTTTGACAATCAACCGCCGCGCAGGGGAACGATTTCAGGTCAGTGTGATCCCCCATACGGCCAAGTGGACCACCCTCGGACTCAAGGCGGTGGGAGAACCGGTCCATATTGAAACCGACATGATCGGAAAATATGTCGAGCGGTTTTTACTCCAAAAAGACGCCGCCGGAGGGGAACCGGAAAAGGCGGGCGTGGGGATCGACCTGCTCGCACGAACTGGGTTCTTGAAATAAAATCGCTGTGCGATTTTATGATCGCCGGCGTTGCCGCCGGATGAAGAAGGATGTAGGCGCATTCTGCACCAAACGGCGGTAAAAGCGCTCGCGCTGCCGTTGCGGTTCAGAGTGTCACTCTATTTAAAGGAGCTCGAATTTCTGTCATGCCGCTGCTAACCGTAGAAGAAGCGATCCAGGAGATCCGGGACGGCCGGATGATTGTCCTGGTCGACGACGAGGACCGGGAAAACGAGGGCGACTTGATGATCGCCGCCGAAAAAGTGACCCCGGAAACGATCAATTTCATGGCCAAGTATGGCCGGGGACTGATTTGTCTGGCGCTGACCGGAGAAAAATGCGACGCCCTGGACCTGCCGATGATGGTGGACAACAACCAGTCGTCTTTCGGCACGGGATTTACCGTCTCCATCGAGGCGCGGTGCGGGGTGACCACCGGCATCTCGGCACATGACCGGGCAACAACCATCCACGCGGCGATTGCAGACGATGCAAGCCCCAGGGACCTGGTCCGACCCGGCCACATTTTCCCGCTGCGGGCCAAGGAGGGGGGGGTGATCGTCCGGGCCGGACAGACCGAAGGGTCCGTGGACCTTGCCCGGCTCGCCGGCCTGAGGCCGGCGGGGGTCATCTGCGAAATCATGGACGAAGACGGCTCCATGGCGCGAATGCCGTCCCTGGAAAAATTCAGCGAGACCCACGGCGTCGGCATCTGCACGATCGCCGACCTGATCGAATACCGGATGCGCACCGAGTCTTTCGTTCATCGAGCGGCCGAATCGGTGATCCCCACTTCCATCGCGGGCGAGTTTGCCATCATCGTCTACGAAAACGAACTCGACAATTTTCAACACATCGCCCTGGTCAAAGGAGAGATCGACCCGGCCGAACCGGTTCTGGTCCGGGTCCATTCCGAATGCCTGACCGGAGACCTGTTCGGCTCCATGCGCTGCGACTGCGGGCCCCAGCTCCACAAGGCCCTCCAGAAAATCGACGAGGAAGGATGCGGCGTCCTTCTCTACATCCGGCAGGAGGGCCGGGGGATCGGGCTCGTCAATAAAATCAAGGCCTATGCCCTTCAGGACCGGGGTCTTGATACCGTTCAGGCAAACGTGGAGCTCGGCTTCAAACCGGACATGCGCAATTACGGCATCGGCGCTCAAATTCTGGTCGACCTCGGGGTTCGAAAGATGAGGCTGATGACCAACAACCCGAAAAAAATGGTCGGCCTCGAAGGGTACGGGCTGAGCATCGCCGAACAGATACCCATCGAAATCCCGCCCAACGAGCACAACCGGTGTTATCTGGAGTGCAAGAAGCTGAAGATGGGTCACCTGCTCAACATCGATGCCAATCCCTGAAACAACCGATTGGGCGATTGCAGATACGCGCGTCAGCGGCTCAAAACAAATTTCAGGATGTTCGGATTTGGGTTCAGCATCTTGTCTAAGAAAAAGGGGGAACAGATGCCGAAAATACTGGAAGCGAATCTGATTGCCGAAGGGAAAAAATTCGGCATCGTCGTTAGCCGCTTCAATGATTTTATCACAGCGAAGTTGGTCGACGGCGCCCTCGACGCCCTGGTGCGATGCGGCGCCGCAGACCAGGATATCGAGGTGGCTAAGGTTCCGGGTGCATTTGAAATTCCGCTGCTGGCCAAAAAAATGGCCGGCTCCGGTCGCTACGATGCCGTCATCTGCCTCGGGGCGGTGATCCGGGGTTCCACCCCGCATTTTGACTACGTCAGCGCAGAGGTCTCCAAAGGTGTGGCAGCGGCATCCATGGAAACCGAAATGCCGGTGATCTTCGGGGTCATCACCACCGACACGATCGAACAGGCCATCGAACGGGCCGGAACCAAGGCCGGAAACAAAGGGTTTGCCGCAGCCATGGCGGCCGTGGAGATGGCCAATCTGATGCAGAAGCTTTCTTGATCGACGCCGAATGGGAAATCGACGCCGTGCCAGAGAGCTTGCCATGCAGGCCCTCTTTTACATGGACACCCAGCACACGCTGAATGCAGAGGCCCTGGATCGCTTCTGCCAGACCTTTGCCCCCTCGAAAAAGGCGCTCCCCTTCTTCACGGAGCTGGTCTCCGGGGTGATGAAGGAGCGGGAGCGGATCGACGCCGTGATCGAACGGTTCTCCAGCAACTGGAAAATGAGCCGGATGTCCTGCGTCGATCGAAACATCCTTCGCATCGCCGTCTACGAACTGTTGTATTGCGCCGACATTCCGTCAAAAGTCTCCATCAATGAAGCCATCGACATCGGAAAAAAATACGGCGCCGAAGACTCGGGGGCGTTTATCAACGGCATCCTGGACAGCATCCGGCTTGCCGCCGACAGCGAATTGCTCGATCTGCCCCGGACGGAGCCGGCCCGATAGGAACGCTTCAGATGAAACCAGAGAACATTCCGCCAGATCCGGACCCATTGCAGCGCCGTTGCCCCCGGCTCGGCGGCACGATCGATTTCGCCTATTGTCGGCGGCAGGGCGACAACGGCCTGCCGTGTTTCAAGGTGTTCGACTGCTGGTGGGAACGCTTCGATGTGGTGGGCTTTTTCCGCGGCTGCCTGAACGAAGCGGAATTTCAAAAACTCGCCTCCGCCCGTCCCAAGCCGAAAATCACCAGTATCCTGGAAATGGTGGAGGAAGCCCGAAAAAGATTGGCTGAATAGCGGATTGGCCGAATGGTCGACTGGTTGAATCGGCATTCTTGCGTTTTGTTCTGCCGCAACCATTTGACGGTTCAACCGCGTAATCAAATGACCGCTACCCCATAGGAATCCGCAATGATCATTAAAGCGCTGACCGTCGGCCCCATCATGGCCAACTGCTTTATCGCCGGATGTGAACAGACCAAAGAGGCGGCCGTCATCGACCCGGGAGACGAGGTCGACCGAATCCTGCTGGCCCTGGCCGACGCCGGCCTTACCGTAAAAGCGATCCTGAACACCCACGGCCACTTCGATCACGTGAGCGGAAACCGGCGCCTCAAGTCGGCCACCGGCGCCCCACTGATGATCCACCGGCTGGACGCACCGATGCTCAAAAGCCTTTCTCAGAGCGCCGCCGCCTGGGGGCTTGCCGCAGAAGACTCCCCGGAGCCGGACCGGCTCCTGGAAGATGGGGACAAGGTTTCCGTCGGGGAGATCACCTTCACGGTCCTTCACACCCCCGGGCACACGCCGGGCGGCATCGCCTTTCATTCCAACGGGGCGGTTTTCGTGGGCGACACCCTCTTTGCCGGATCTATCGGCCGCACCGACTTTCCCGGGGGCGACTACAACCAGATCATCGCCTCCATTCAGCAGAAGCTCTTCCCCCTGGGCGACGACGTGGTCGCCTACACGGGTCACGGGCCGGAGACGACGATCGGCAGGGAAAAGCGGACCAACCCGTTTGCCCGGCTCCGGTAAAAATCACCGCCGCGATCTTGATCCAGCGCCGACCCGGGGAAGGGTCCCCCATGGAAGGCGGGAAAGAGCATGAACACCGCCGCCACGACCAGGGCCATCCGCGCAGTCATGCCGACGCCAAAGATCGCCACGTGCACCTGAAAGACGGTGATCACGGCCCTGGCGAGGCCCCTCCCGGCCAGGAAAGGGCGTCCCACAGACACCGCCTCTGAACGAGCCGGGTCAGGGACCTTCTGCCGCCGGCGATGCGTTGCCGATCTCCAGACTCCGGTACTTGAGGATATCGTAGTAAATCTGGATCTGCTTGACGTAGTCGACGGCCTGAAGCCCCCGGGCATAGCCGTATTTGGCGTACTTGAAGTACTTGGTATAGCTGAGCTGGGGAAGCGTCTTTTCCAGGGAGGACCACCGATTCGGATCGAGATGCTGGGCGCGGGCAAGGTTCCGCGCGTCCCAGACGTGGCCCAGCCCGATGTTGTAGGCCGCCAGGGCGATATAGATTCGGTCATCTCCGATGGCCTTGTCAAAATGATCGTAGAGCTCCTTGAGATGCCGGACGCCGGCGGGGATATTTTGCCGGGGATCAAAAACGTCGGTCACCCTTTCGGCCCGGGCCACGGTTTCGGTGAGCTGCATCAACCCGTACGCTCCCGAATGGCTCTTGGCCATCGGATCGAAGTGGGACTCTTGATAGATCTGGGCGGCAATCAGCCGCCAGTCGAAACCGTGCATTGCAGCGGCGCTTTGAATGGTCTCCTTGTAGCGGGGCAAACGGGTTTCCAGACGCCGGTGAAACGTGCGGAAATCGACGAAATCGAAGAAATCCACGTCTCCGTAATAGCGATTGTAAATCTCGTCGAAGGTTCCATCGGCCTTGATCGTATCGAAAAAGGAATTGATCCGGGCAAGAAGTTTCAGGGCCTTGGGGTGGACCGCCCAACCAAGATACTCCCGGTCTGAAATGGCACCGGCTACGATGGCCTGCGGATAATAGCGCCGGTTGCGCTTGGCGATGTTGCTGTCGGCCACCGTGATGTCGATCTTTCCTTCGGCCACCTGCCGGATCAGCTCTTCTGTCGGCACATCCGGATGGGTTACGATGGTCAAGTCGATTCCCTGTCGCTGAAGCTGCCGGAGCCGCTCTTCATAGGAAGTCCCTTTGCGAACGTGGACCGTCTGCCCATCCAGATCCGAAGCGGTGCGGACGGTGTAATTGTTTCGATTGACGATGATGTGCTGCTGGACCGGCAGGTACCCCTTGGAAAATTTCACCTGACGGGCACGGCTTTCGGTGATCGTCATGCTGGCGGCAATGAAGGCGCCGGTGCCGTCCATCAGGTCCGGAATCATTCCCTCCCACCGCTGGGCGATCCGAACCCGGAGCCGAACCCCCAGCAGATCGGCAAACCGTTTGGCCAGGTCGTATTCGAAGCCCATGGCTTCGCCGCGGTACAGATAATAACAATGGCCGTTGTTGCGGGTGATGACCGTAATCTCACCGCTGCGGAGAATGTCGTCCAGGGAACGGTATGCAGGGGTCGGGGAGGGCGAATCACAGCCTGCGGCCAGGAGCCAGAAGACCAGCGCCGGGATCAGCAAAAGCGCGGAGGGCCGGAAGCCGTCGCGTCGGATTCGGTGTCGGGGGACCGCCATGAAAAGATCGGTGACGTTTCGATTCGTGGTGGTGGCTGTCGGTTCTATGCGACTTCGATCAGAAGGCGCCGAGCTGGCACGGCTTGATTTTCTGGCCGAGGGCCTCGCAAGCGCTGCTGACCGCCATCTTACGGAGTCCGAACCGGGCGGCAATCTGCCAAGCGGTTCGGCAGGACAGGCGACCCTCTGCCGCCGCTTCCCGGATGGCGGCGGCCAGGGCGGGATCCTCCGGCCGTTTCGGCTTTACGATTTTTTTCACCGGGGCGTATCCGAAGAGCCCCAGCTGGCACTTGACCAAACGCAAGCCGAGCAGATCCGCGGCTTCTCCCACCAGTCCCGGCGGTTTCCCAAGCTCTTCGGCGATGGCAAAGGCCACGGCACAAGCAAGCTCTCCGCCCTTGCCGCGCGTTTTCAGGGCCGCTGCAATCTCAGGGTCCGGCTGCGCATCGGGTCCGTGTTTTGCGACAAACTTGTGGTCTCGTTTCGAATTCATATCTTATCATAACCGAACCGGCACCGCTTTGCAAAGTGGCATTTTGCTTGAACATCCGGAGGTCTCTTTGTTAGAAGGCGGGATCGGCAGGATTCGCAAACATGCCGACCCCGGATCAGCCGCAGCAGCGAAATTGGCCATTGTATGAAAATCGTGCGAAAAAAAACCCGTCCGATATCGGTGGGTGACGTTGCCATCGGAGGAGGCGCGCCCATCTCGGTTCAGTCGATGACGAACACCGACACCCGGGACGTGGAGGCTACCGTGGCCCAGATCCGCCGGTTGACCGACGCCGGCTGTGAGATCGTTCGAGCGGCCGTTCTCGACGAGGAGGCCGCCCGGGCCCTTTCCAAGATCCGAGCCCGCATCGCGATTCCCCTGGTTGCCGACATCCACTTCGATTATCGGCTGGCGATTGAGTCGGTTCGCGCCGGTGCCGACGGACTTCGGATCAACCCGGGCAATATCGGCTCAGCCCGGCAAGTCCGGGAGGTGGCCGCCTGCGCCGCCGACGCCGGGATCCCGATCCGCATCGGGGTCAATGCCGGATCCCTTGAAAAGGATCTGCTCAAAACGTATAATGGCCCGGTAGCCGGGGCGATGGTGGAAAGCGCTCTTCGCCAGATCGACCTGCTGGCGTCCTTCGGTTTTGACCGCGTCAAGGTCTCTTTGAAGGCATCTGATGTCGGCCGCACCGTCGAGGCCTATCGGGCCCTCTCCGAAAAAACGGATCACCCGCTTCACGTGGGCGTCACCGAAGCCGGAGGCCTCTTTCCGGGGATCGTCAAATCCGCCCTGGGGATCGGAATGTTGCTGGCCGAAGGAATCGGCGACACCATCCGGGTCTCCCTGACCCGGGACCCGGTGGAGGAAGTGCGGGTCGGCTACGAGATTCTGCGGGCGCTGGGCATCCGCCAACACGGGCCGGAGATCATTTCCTGCCCCACCTGCGGAAGATGTGAGATCGATCTTTTTTCAGTGCTGGAACGGGTCGAGCGCGCCCTTTTCACCTATCCGGAGCCGGTGAAGATCGCCATCATGGGCTGCGTGGTCAATGGACCCGGCGAAGCCCGGGAAGCAGACGTGGGCATCGCCGGCGCCCGCGGCTTCGGCGTTCTTTTCAAGAAGGGAAAGCGGCTTCGAAAGGTGCCGGAAAATCGCCTGGTGGAAGCGTTGTTAGAAGAACTCAACATCCCGCCCGACGCCGGAAAATCGTGACGGTCTTCTTTTCGGATTGCCGGGTTCAACCGGCGGACATCCAAACCCCGGCGCTTTAGACCGGAGACCGAAATTCGACTGGTGGGCCGTCGAAAACCATCAGCCCTTCATCTTCGCATGCGGGTGTACATTCGGAAAGGGAGGACATGGCAAAAAAAGAACAGACGGCGATTTCACCCACCCGGGCCGAGGATTATCCGGAATGGTACCAGCAGGTGGTCAAGGCTTCCGACTTGGCGGAGCGATCCCCGGTTCGGGGGTGCATGGTCATCAAACCCTGGGGATATACCCTTTGGGAAAACATCTCCGGGGCCCTGGACGACATGTTCAAAGCGACAGGGGTGAAAAACGCCTACTTTCCGCTGTTCATCCCCCTCAGCTTCCTGGAACGAGAAGCCGAGCACGTGGAGGGGTTTGCAAAGGAATGTGCGGTGGTCACCCACCACCGGCTCGAAAAGGGGCCGTCAGGCGGTTTAGTTCCGGCCGGCCCGCTCACCGAACCGCTCATTGTCCGCCCCACCTCGGAAACGATCATCGGCGAGTCTTTTTCCAAATGGATCTCCAGCTACCGGGACCTGCCGCTGCTCATCAACCAATGGGCCAATGTGGTGCGCTGGGAGATGCGAACCCGGATCTTTTTGAGAACCAGCGAGTTTCTGTGGCAGGAGGGCCACACCGCCCACGCCACGGCCGCCGAGGCCGAGGAGCGGACCCGCATGATGCTCGAAATCTACGCGGAGCTGGCGGAAAAGTACCTGGCCATACCGGTGCTCCGGGGCAAAAAGAGCGCATCGGAGCGCTTTCCCGGTGCGGTCGACACCCTGACCATCGAGGCGATGATGCAGGACCGAAAGGCCCTTCAAGCCGGCACCTCCCACTTTCTGGGCCAGAATTTTGCCCGGGCCTCCCAGATCCGCTACCAGACCCAGGACGCTGGCGAAGAATATGCCTGGACCACCTCCTGGGGCGCCTCTACGCGGATGATCGGTGGGCTGATCATGACCCATGGAGACGACGACGGCATTGTGCTGCCGCCGAAGGTGGCGCCGGCCCAGGTCGTGTTGCTGCCGATCTTCCGAAAGGAGGCCGACCGCCGGCAGGTGATGGAATACGTGACGTCTCTGGCCGCAGAGCTGCGGGACCGACGATACAACGACAAGGCGATCGGGGTTGAAATCGACGATCGGGATATCGGGGGCGCCCGGGGATGGGACTGGATTCGAAAGGGAATCCCGATCCGCGTGGAGATCGGGCCGCGAGATATCGAAAAGCAGGCGGTATTTTTCGCCCGTCGGGACCGAAGCCATCGGGAAAAAACCGCCATGGACCGAGCACGCTTTGTCAGGGAAATCCCCGATCTGCTGGATGATATCCAGAACCACCTGTTTGACGAGGCGCTCGCCTACCAGAGGGCCCACTCCCGACCGATCGATGAAAAGGAGGAGTTCCGGGCTTTTTTCACCCCGGCCAACCCCGAGGCACCGGAGATTCACGGCGGTTTTGCCCACAGCCTCTGGTGCGGCGCTGCGGACTGCGAATCGGAGATCAAAGAGACGCTGGGGGTGACGATTCGCTGCATCCCCCTCGAGGCAGAACCCGAACCGGGTCGTTGCGTCTGGTGCGGCAAACCCGGTGACCAGCGGGTGGTCTTTGCCAAGGCGTATTAAATGCGGGTTAAAAATAAAAAAACAGAACGGTCGTTGGAAACCCTTCTTGAGACGGCTTTTCATTGAGATGGAGCGGCAAGCAACCAGGGACATCGCCGTGAAGGCGAGCCCCGCCCTGTTCGAGATCGATGGTGGCGCCATCGGACGCCGCGGCGAATGATCCGAATCAACGACATCCTCGATAGCGTTTCCGAATACCACCCCGATGCGGATCTGGACATCATCGACCGGGCGTACGTCTATTCGGCCCGCGTCCACCACGGGCAGGTCCGGCTTTCCGGAGAACCGTATCTGACCCACCCCCTCGAGGTGGCCGGAATTCTCGCCGAGATGAAGCTCGACGAGGTGAGTATTGCCGCCGGCCTTCTTCATGACGTCGTCGAAGACACCCACGCCTCCCCCGAAGAGATCGAGGCGATCTTCGGGCCGGAAATCCGTCATATCGTATCGGGCGTCACCAAATTGAGCACCCTGCCGTTTTCTTCCTCCCAAGCCCGCCAGGCCGAGAGTATCCGGAAGATGATTCTGGCCATGGCCGACGACATCCGGGTGATCCTGATCAAGCTCGCCGACCGGCTTCACAACATGCGAACGCTGAACTTCCATCATGCCGACGAGAAGAAGCGACGCATTGCCCGGGAAACGATAGACATCTATGCACCGATCGCCTCCCGCCTCGGCATCTACTGGATGAAAAAGGAGTTGGAAGACATCTCTTTTCGGTACCTGAATCCGGAAGAATATCGGCGAATCGAAGCGCTCGTCAGTTCCGGCCGAGAAAAGCAGGACCGGTATATCGAAACGGTCAAGGGGATCATTCAGAAAAAAATGGACGGTGCCGGGCTGGCCTGCGAGGTGATTGGGCGCTACAAACATTTTTACAGCATCTCCCAGAAGATGGTCTCTCAGAATCTGCCCTTTGAGGAGATCTACGACATCATTGCCTTCCGGATCATCCTGGAAACCGTCGGCCAGTGCTATGAGGCGCTGGGGGTCATTCACTCCCTGTGGAAGCCGATTTCGAAAAAATTCAAAGACTACATCGCGATGCCGAAGCCGAACATGTACCAGTCCCTGCACACAACGGTGATCGGACCCTACGGCGAGCGGGTGGAGATCCAGATCCGGACCCGGGAGATGGATCAGGTGGCCAAGTCGGGCATTGCGGCACACTGGAGCTACAAGGAGGGGAGGCGTCCGGACGAAAGTGCCAGTCAGACCTTCGCCTGGATCCAGGACCTGGTGGAAAATCAGGCCAACTTCAGCAATCCGGAAGAATTTTTGGAAAATGTGCGCATCGATCTGTTCCCGGACGAGGTTTACATCTTCACCCCCCAGGGGGAGATTAAAAACCTTCCCAAGGGGGCCACGCCCATCGATTTTGCCTACTCCATCCACACCGAAGTGGGCAACCAATGCACCGGCGCCAAGGTAAACGGCCGGATGGTGCCGCTCAAATACGAGCTCCAGACCGGCAACATCGTGGAGATCGTCACCAGCAAGGGCGCCCATCCGAGCAAAGATTGGCTCAACTTCGTCAAGACCGTCAAGGCGCGCTCCCGGATCCGACAATGGATCAAGAACCAGGAAAAGGAACGGAGCCTGACCTTGGGGCGGGAGATGTGCGAAAAGGCCTTCCGAAAGTACCGCCTGAATTTCAACCAACTCATGAACACCGACAGGATGGAGGAGGCGGCCCGCCACTTTGGCTTTCGGACGGCCGATGATCTGATCGCAAACGTCGGCTACGGCAAGATTACCCCGCTTCAGATCATCCGACGGATCGAGCCGAAGGAAGAGCCCGAAGCCCCCCACGAATCCTTTCTCAACAAAATCATCGGCCGGGTGCGGAAGAAAAAGCCCAAAGGGGGGGTCATCGTCCAGGGGATGGACGACATTCTCATCAAGTTTGCCAAGTGCTGTCAGCCGGTGCCCGGCGATTCGATCATCGGGTACATCACCCGCGGCTTTGGGGTCACCGTACACCGGACAAACTGCGTCAATGTGTTGAAAATGTCGCCGGAGCGGCAGATCGAAGTCCAGTGGAGCGAAGAGATCCGGGAGACTTATCCGGTCAAAATCCTCGTAAGATCCCACGACCGGGTGGGGCTGCTGGCGGATCTTGCGGCGAACATCAGCAAGAACGAGGCCAATATCTTAAGCGTCAATACCCGAACCCTCGAAAACAAGATGGTGGACAGCCAGTTCACCCTGGCCGTGGTGGGAACCGAGCACCTGGAACGAGTGCTGTCGGCCATCCGGAAGGTAAAGCTGGTTCAGGGGGTCAAGCGGATCGGATAGGAAGGCGCCTCATAAAATCACGACAACGCTTTTTCATGCCGCCTTTACGACGTTACCGGCCTTGATGCATTTGGTGCACACGAACATTTTGCGCACACGGCCGTCTTTGAGCGCCCGCACCCGCTGAAGGTTCGGGTTAAAACGCCGTTTGGTCACGTTGTGTGCGTGGCTGATATTGCTGCCGACCATCGGTTTTTTTCCGCAGATTTCACAAAATTTTGCCATTTTTCCTCACCTGGTATCGCCCGCTGCAGAGAAAATCGGGGCAAGCTTTCTGACCAATCAAACTTGCCCTTATAGACGCCTTTTTCCACGATGTAAAGCTTTTTTATTGCTCTTCATCGCCGACCCTGTCCTCCTCCACCAGCATCTCTTTTTGGCAGCGAGCGATGTAGCGCAGGGCACGATAGTGAACGCCGACATCCGGGTACTCTTCGATGACGGTCTGAAAGCGGCTCAGCGCAGCGGGGTAGTGACGGCTCCTGTAGTAGAAGTATCCCACGTAGAACTCGTGACCGGCCAGGCTTTGAAGGCATCGATGAATATGGCCTTCGGCCCGTTTGGCATAGGGATCGTCGGGAAACTGGCGAATGAGCCGGCGAAACGTCTTCAGCGCCTCCTGGGCGTGGGTCTGATCTCTGTCGACGGTGTCGATCCGGTCGAAATGGGACCGGCCGATCTGGTAGACCACATAGGGGATCGCCTCGTTCTGGGGATGGAGATTTTCAAACTCCTGATAGGCAAAGATCGCCTCTTCATATTCTTCCAACTGGTAGTGCGAGTCGGCGATCTTGAGCTCGGCCAAGATCGCATACTTGCTGAAGGGGTACCAATCCCGGAGTTTTTCGAAATACTCGATCGCCGACTTGAAATCCCCGCTGTTGTATTCATCCATGCCGTCGCTGGCCAACTCCGCTGCCGTTTTGTCCTGCTTGGGCTGAAACCAGGAACAGCCGGCCGCAAGAAGAAGGACCACCGCAAGCACTCCGGTGATCCGCATCGCCCGTGCAATTCGTCGGTTCATCGTACTCAAGACCCTTTCCTGCCGGGTGCCGTTTGTCCGCCCCTGTACGCAGATCGGCGGTGCATCCCCGCCGGGCGCACCGCCGAAAGGTGGTTCATCGTCAACCGGCAGCGTCAGAGAACGCCTTTGATGGCATCTTCCAGCTTCGACTTGGCGACGATGCCGGTAATCTGGTCGGCCACCTCTCCCCCTTTGAACAAAATCAACGTCGGAATCGCACGAATCCCGTATTTCCCGGGGGTCACCGGATTGTCGTCCACGTTGCACTTGGCAAATTTGACCTGCTCCCCGTAGGCGGTCACCAACTCTTCGATCACCGGCGCGATAGCCCGGCAGGGCCCGCACCACGGAGCCCAGAAATCGACCAGTACGGGGATTTCAGCCTTCAACACTTCGGCATCAAAGCTGCTGTCGCTGATTTCCAAGATGCCTTCTGCCATGGGGATCGTCCTTTCGTTTGTTTTCCCTTTTTCGCCGGGCAATCGGGGCCGAACGGCGTTTGGCGCAACCGCGGCCCCGCAATCTCGCAAACCGGATTGTGCGCCAAAAACAATGCGTAACAATAGTATGGCATCGACGGCTTGTCAACCGCAGTGGCAGGAATCCTATGGGTTTGACAGCCGCACATCCTTCTGTTAGCACTCGGAAAATTGAGCCTGCGAACCAAAACGGCACCCGGCCTGATCCGCGGGTGTAAGATTTACTGGAGGGCTTATCATGCTCCGAATCGCGGCGCTGATTTCCGGCAGCGGAACCAACCTTGCCGCCATCCTCGAAGCCTGCCAGGATCGGCGCATTGACGGGGAGGTCGTGATCGTCGGCTCAGACAACCCGGAGGCCGCGGGCCTGAAAAAGGCCGGCGCCCGAAGCATTGACACCTTCGTGGTCGACTACCGACCGATTATCGAAGCAGTCCACTCCGATCCGCTGCAGGTCCAAACACCACCCGACTTTCAAATCAAAGCGGCGATTGCCCGACAGCGCCTCTTTCGTTCCAGTGCGGCGCCGGGGAAAATGAAACGGTTTCTCGTTTCCCGGGCCATCGCCGAGGTGCAACTGCTCGCCCACCTGAAGGGCGCGGAGCCCGATCTCCTTGTACTTGCCGGTTTCATGCGAACCCTGAGTCCGTATTTCATCGATCGGTTCAGCCCGGATCCGAAACATCCGAAAATCATGAACATCCACCCGGCCCTGCTGCCCGCGTTTCCCGGAACAGACGGATACGGCGACACGTGGCGCTACGGCTGCAAGCTGGCCGGGTGCACGGTGCACTTCATCGACTACGGGGAGGACACCGGCCCGATCATCGGTCAGCGGTGTTTTGCCATCGCAGAAGACGACTCGCCGGCATCGCTGCGGCAAAAAGGTCTCCAGCTCGAATGGGAGCTCTACCCGGCCTGCATACAGCTATTTGCAGAAGGCCGGCTCCGGATCGAAGAGCTCGTCCATCGGCGCCCCTCCGGAGGGTCCTACCGGAGAAAACGGGTTCGAATTCTTCCGAAAGGAGGCCCGCAACCGGCGGCCGGATAGCCAAGGCCGAGCGACATATCGAAACGCCAGCAAGGCCCTCGGCGCAGGGTGTTACACGATCCATTGCAGACCCCTTCGGCTTTTTATCCCCCGCCGCTCGTCATCGGTCATTTTTTCCTTTGAAAAAGGGTCCCTGGAGGATAAAGGAACGTTTTTCGGGGATCAGCGGAACCACACATCTGCCGCATTCGGAGAAATGCCATGAAAACGGAACAGATCGGCCGCCTCATTCAGAACCTGATGGCCCAGCGAAAGGTCTCGGTGCAGACCCTCGTCGAGCGGACCGGGCTGGAAGAAAAATTCGTCACCGACCTCTTGCAGGACGACGTCTATCCCTCCGTGGGGCCATTGCTGAAAATCGCCCGGGCCATGGGCGTGCGACTCGGAACGATTCTCGATGACCAGATCAGCAAAGACCCGCTGGTAATCCGCAGAAATCAGCGCAAAGAAAAGCTGAGCATGCTCATGGAAAAAGAATCGCCGACATCGATGAAATTCTACTCCCTGGGGCTTGGAAAGACCGACCGGCACATGGAGCCGTTCTTTGTGGAATTGCTTCCGGAATCTTCCAGAAAACAGCAGCTCTCCAGCCATGAGGGAGAAGAGTTTATCGTGGTCTATTCGGGGCGGATCGAGGTCGTCTACGGTGATGATGCATATGAGCTGGAAGCCGGCGACAGCATTTACTACAACTCCATCGTCCCGCATTATGTCAGCTGCCGGGGCCGCCATACCGCCAGCATTTATGCGGTCCTCTACATCCCCGAATAACTTCGCTGGCGCGAATTTCAGCCACAAAATTTCCAATTATAGGGTGCTTACGGACACATCTGGCTCCTATCCCTTGGTCAAATGCCTCACGATGTGGGATAGTTCGGGGAAGATGAGGGCCTTGCAGGCGAGCTTGCAGGCCTTGAGGCTGCCGGGCATGGCAAAGACCGCCGCGCCGTCGACGATACCGGCGCATGCCCGGGAGAGAATCGCCGCCGAATCGATCTGCTCAAAGGAAAGCTGGGCAAAGAGGGTGGAAAAGGCGGTCATTTCCTTTTGAAAGAGCGGCCGAAGCGCTTCAACCGTGACATCAGCGGCGGCAAGGCCGGTGCCTCCGGAAACGAGCACCGCACGGGCGCCCTTTGCCCGAATGGCATCGCAGACGGCCGATGCCACGGCGCCGGCTTCATCGGGGACCACTTCGTGAAAGATCACGTGGTGCCCCTCCTTTTTGGCCCGCTTGGCCATCCAGAGACCGCTTTTATCCTCGGAAAGCGAACGGGTTGTGGAGACCGTCACCACCGCCAGCTTCACGCTGGCCGGGGCATCCTTTTTATGAGCCGCTGTGTTCACGATGCCAAAACCACTTCGTCTGCGCCATCGGTTTCGGCCAGCCGAACGTTGACCGTCTGGGCGTGCCGGGTTTCCAGAAGTCTGCCCACGTAGTTTCCCTGGATGGGAAGCTCCCGATGCCCCCGGTCCACGAGCACGGCAAGCTCGACGCGGTCCGGTCGACCGAAATCCATCACGGCATCCATGGCAGCCCGTATGGTTCTTCCGGTAAACAACACGTCGTCGACGAGGATGATCTGTCGGCCGTCCACGGAAAAGTCGATCCGGGTCGCCCGAACCACCGGTTGGGGGGTGATGCGGGTCCAGTCATCCCGATACAGGTTGATGTCCATCTCGCCGGCGGGGATGTCGACGCCTTCGATTTCGTGTATCTTGGCCTGAAGGCGGCGGGCCAGGTGAACGCCCCGGGTCTGAATCCCGATCAACGCCAGGTTTTCGGTCCCCTTGTGGACTTCCACAATTTCATGGGCCATCCGGGTCAGGATCCGATCAATGTCTTTTTGGAACAGCAACACTTCGGCAGAGCTCATCTGCTTGCTACCTCCCGCGACAGGCGTTGGCTGCTTCGGGGCCGGCCGGATGCCGAATCCAGGCGACCCGGGCAACCCCTTCTATGGGCTGTCTCTATCTCAGCTACCGCCCAAGATCAAGGCTCTTGCCGGACAAGGAGAAATATCCTTGATTTTCCGATAGGTTTTTCCTACCTTCCGGGTCGCACGACACCTTTCGGACAATCGTTGAAAAGGATTTTTCAGATGTCGCTCGACGAAATGATCGCATCAATAAAATCCCACCCAAAGATGGCCTCTGCCGGCATGATTCTCTGCCACAACGGCGTGGTTCGAAACTGCTCCCGGGACGGCCGGAAAGTGTCCGGGCTGCGCGTGGCGGTCGATCATGCCCGGCTCGAAAAAATCCTCAGCGCGGCCCGACAAAGGCCGGGCATTGTCGATGTGCGGGTGTCGATCGAGGAGGGCCGGGATCTTCGCGTGGGAGACGATGTGATGCTTCTGGCGGTCGCCGGTGATGTCCGGGAGAATGTCATCGCAGTGCTGACAGACACCCTGGAGGCGATCAAGACCACGGTGACGCGAAAAACCGAATATTTTCGATAAACCGATTCATTCCAGGCGCAAGGGGCATCGGTCAGCGATCAGACCGTGCCCGACACCTGTTGACCGCTTGCCCCCCTGAAAACGGAGCACCCGGTCGAAACAACCGTTTGGCTGCTGCTTGCCGCACAGGAGCGGATCATGTCCGAATTTTCTCACATCGATCAAAGGGGAGCGGTTAAAATGGTGGATGTCTCCGGCAAGGAGACATCAGAGCGGCGTGCGGTGGCCCGGGGAGCGATTTCCATGAAACCCGAAACGCTTTCCCGGATTTTGGAGGGTGAAATCCGCAAGGGGGCGGTGCTGGAAACCGCAAGGGTGGCCGGAATCATGGCCGCCAAAAAAACCGCCGAACTGATTCCGCTCTGCCATCCGCTGACGCTGTCCCATGTGCGGGTCGACTTTTTCCCCCAGCCGGAAAGGGGACGCATTGAAATCGAGGCGGCGGTGCGGGTTTCCGGTCCCACCGGTGTGGAAATGGAGGCGCTGACCGCTGTTTGCACCGCAGCCCTGACGGTCTATGACATGTGCAAGGCGGTCGACCGGGCCATGGTCATTTCCGATGTTCTTCTGATGGAAAAAAGCGGTGGCAAAAGCGGAACTTTTCAACGGCGGGCGTCAGGCAGCAGCACTCCGGAGTCAGCGTAACGCTCCCGTTCATTTTCTGCGCGATTCTGCCGCGCAAACGGAGACAAGACGGTTATTACGGTTTTTCCCATGCGGCATCGATTCTTTCCGTTATTGATGGTCGCCGTGCTTTTAGCGGGATGCGGCGAGCGGGCGATCGTGACGCCCCCTGAACCGCTGCCGGTCTTACAGCGCGTGGATTTTGCACAGATACCCGTTTTTTTCGACGACAGGGGGTACGACGGCCTTTCCCAAGCCGTCGGTCAAAGCCTCGCCTACCTGAAAAAGATTCCACCGGACCGGGAATTTCTTTTCGGCGAGGACCGGTTTTCGACCGGCCACATGATTCGATCCCTTGAAGTGTTCAAGGAATTTCTCGATACCCGCCCCACGGCCCGGGGGCTGACCGATTTTTTGAGGCAGCGCTACAGGGTCTACCAATCCACCGGAAACGGCGGCGACGGGCAGGTGCTCTTTACCGGCTACTACGAACCGGTTTTGCACGGAAGCCTTTCCCAGAGCGACCGCTACCGCTTTCCGGTCTACGCAATGCCCGAAGACCTGCTTCGCATCGACCTGTCGCAGTTTCATTCTCGCTTTGCCGGCGAACGGATATCCGCACGCATCGAAAACGGCCAGGTCCTGCCCTATTACGACCGGGAGGCGATTTCTTTTGAAGGGCGGCTGCAGGGAAAAGCCGATGTCATCGCCTGGGTCGACGACCGCGTCGATCTTTTTTTTCTTCATATCCAGGGCTCCGGAAAAATCTTTCTCGACAACGGGGACGTGCTCAACGTCCATTATCAATCGTCCAACGGCCGTCCGTATCGCAGCATCGGACGCCTTCTCATCGAGGAAAACAAGATCGACAAAAGCCAGATGTCGATGCAGCAGATCCGCGAGTACCTGGACCGCCACCCAGAGGAAATGCGTCGGATCTTATCCTACAATCCGAGCTATATCTTTTTCCGGGTCGAAAAAGGCGGGCCGGTGGGCGCCTTGGGGGTGCCGCTGACCCCGGGTCGATCCATCGCCACAGACCGCCGCCTGTTTCCGGACGCGGCATTGGCTTTTGTGGAAACGGAAAAGCCGGTGATCGACGGCAGCGGCACCATTTCCGGCTGGATCCCCCTCAATCGGTTCGTGATGAACCAGGACACCGGTGGCGCCATCTCCGGGCCCGCCCGAGCCGACATCTACTGGGGAGACGACGCTTACGCGGCCCAGGCAGCCGGGCATTTGCAGCATCCGGGGCGACTCTATTTTTTCGTCCTCGCGCCGGAAACCCAATAGCGCCCCCCGCACAGCCCCGAGTTGACAGGCTCTCGCCCAATGGAGTAAGGGTTGTCGATTGCGGCCCGGGCAATTCCTCGGGCGGCGTTGTCGGAAAGGAAGAAAGCGATGTTCGGTATCGGAATGCCGGAACTGATATTGATTTTGGCCCTCGCGCTGATCGTGATCGGCCCGAAAAAACTCCCGGACGTGGCCCGAGCCCTGGGAAGGGCCATGGGAGAATTCAAAAAGGCGACCCGGGAGCTGAAAGAGTCGATGGAGGTCGAAGAAGACCTCCGGGAGCTGAAGAACGTTAAATCTGCCTTCGACGAACTCAATCAAACGGTCAAAGACCCGCTTTCCCTGAAAAAGGGTTCGGCCGCCGCGACAGGCAGCGGCCCGGCCAGCGATTCGTCGAAGCCGGCAGCGACCGATGGGGCATCGCAAGCCGCTGCAGCCGGCAGCGATCCCTCCCCAGCGCCGCCCGATGCGGACGCGCCGCCCGAATCCGCCGGTGGCGGCGCGGCGCTTTCCGACGCCGCGGAAAACCGTGACGATCAAGGCGGCCCTGCCGAGGGCGGGGATCGGCCATCTGAGGTGCCGATGGAAAGCCGCGATGTCGAGAAAGCATCGAAAAATGGATGAAGAAGACAAACTCCCGTTTACCGGTCACCTGGAAGAACTGCGGCGGCGGCTGATCATCTGCTTTATCGCCGTAGGCGTCGGGTTTGTCGGATGCTACTTGTTCAAGGAACGGTTGTTTGCCATTCTCATGGAGCCGCTGGTCAGTGTGATGAAGCCGGGCCAGAATCTCGTCTTCACCGGACTGCCCGAGGCTTTTTTCACCTATCTGAAAGTCTCATTCCTGGCCGGACTCATGGTCGCCTCGCCAGTGATCATCTACCAGTTCTGGCTGTTCGTTGCCCCCGGTCTCTATGACAAGGAAAAACGCCTCCTGGTTCCAGTCGTTTTTTTGTCGTCGATATTTTTCGTCGGCGGCGCGCTGTTCGGCTACTTCATCGTCTTTCCGTACGGGTTTAAATTCTTTCTCGGCTTTGCCACCGAAATCATCCGCCCCCTTCCTTCCATGAAGGAGTATCTGTCGTTTTCCTCGAAGCTTCTGTTCGCATTCGGGCTGGTCTTTGAACTGCCACTTGTCATTACCTTCCTGGCCAAGCTCGGCATCGTGTCGGTCGAATTCTTAAAGAAAAACCGAAAATACGCCATTCTGATCTTTTTCATCGGAGCGGCCATTCTCACCCCGCCGGATGTCGTCACCCAGGTCATGATGGCCCTGCCCCTGATGGTGCTCTACGAGATCAGCATCGTCGGCGCCCGGATTTTCGGCCGTAAGCCGCCCGACGTGGAAGAGGAAAAGGATGCCGCCTGAACAGGACCTGCCAGCGGCAGCCCCTGGGCCGGTTTCCTATGAACTCCGTCTTGTGCGCACCGTCGATGCCACCGGCTTCTTTGCCGCGGTCCCGACAGAGACATGGTCCCTCGATGAAGCGATCGAATACCTGCAGGAGCACCCGCTGGACGAGTTCATGCACCGGCACCTGCTGCAAGCATTGTCGGCACTCTGTGAAAAGGAGCGCTCTCGGATCCTGTCCGGCACCAACACCCGGGCATCTGTCGCCTCCGCCCTGTTGGCCGAGCTCGCCGCCCTGGAAAGGGAGACGGCCCCTTCCCGCCCTTCAAGCCCGGCGGCCATTTTCCCCGTTGCGGCCGGCCACCGAAGATTCTCGCCCCTGATCGACCTGCGCTCCGAGGCGCTGGCCGACCAGGACCTGCACCGCCGCTGGAGCCAAATCTTCCGGTCGAACACCGAGCAATTGAATCCGATGCCGCCGATAGGCGACATCGATCTTCCACTGCCGTTCTCCGAAAACCAGATGGCCGTCGCTCTTCGCCCGGCGGTGCATATCGATGGGGTGCATCGAGGGCGCAGCCCTGTTTCACCGGACATCGAAGAGCCTCCTTCGCCGGAGGAAATCGCCCGGCTGGCGCTGTCCCGGCTGTCGTCGGCCGGGTTGCTGGAAGGCGGCGAGATGCGCCATGAAACCTCCCTGAGCCCGGTGGGGCTCCTGCGTCGGTGGCGATTTGACACGTCGATCCGCTGCGGCCGGCTTCATTATCGCCTTTCCGGCATTCAAACCAGCTATGGAAGGGGATTTTCGCTCGACACGGCGCGTGCCCGCTGTCTGATGGAAATCGTCGAACGGGCCTCGGCCTTTGCTTCCGTAGACGCTGACCGGGTCTGCGGCAGAAGGATGGAAACCCCGCTCTTCAACGGAACGTTTCGCCAGCTTGATGCGGCAAAGGGGCCGGTGCCGCTGGACCCGAACCAGCTGCGCCTGGAAGTGCCCTACGACGGCGAACCGCTATACTGGATCAAGGGTGAGCGGGTCGACCGGACCGGTTCTGAAGCGGTGCTGGTGCCGTTTCAGTGTGTATTTCTGTTTGCCAACCTGGATGAAACCGCATTGTTCAGCGGACTTGCCTCCACCGGATTGGCATCGGGCGCAAGCCCGGCCGGGGCCCGGCTCAGCGCGCTGATGGAAGTCATCGAAAGAGATGCCGAATCGGTCGGCTTTTTTGATCCCAACCGCTGCTTTCGCCTCGCTGCCGACGATCCCTTCATCGACGGGCTTCTGGCAGACTACCGGGCAAGGGGCGTCGATGTCTTTTTCCAGGATATCACCGGAGGCACCGGCATTCCCTGCTTCAAGGCATTCGTCTGCACCGGCGACGGCGCCGTGGCCAAGGGCACCGGCGCACACCTCGACGGCCGATTCGCGCTGCTCTCGGCGCTGACGGAGGTCCCGTATCCGTACCCGAGCGGACCGCCCTCCGCAAAGGGCCCCGGCGGCCTGCCCGTGCGTCAATTCGAGACCCTGCCCCATTACGCCGTCGGCCGCCCGGAACCCGATCTCTCACTGACAGAGGCCGTGCTGCTGGAAAACGGGTATGCCCCGATCTATGTCGACATCACCCGGGCCGATCTTCAGCTCCCGGTGGTGCGGGCCCTGGTGCCGGGACTCGAAATCATGACCGATTTCGACCGCTTTTCCCGATTCAGTCCGCGTCATTTTGCCGAATGTTACCGGCTTGCCGGCCAAGCGAATCCGAGGGTTTCCATTGACAGCGATTTCTCATCTTGATAGATAGCAACTTGTTTTGCGTTTGGCGGAACTGGAACCGGGGTTGAAAAAAACAACTGAAAAAGGAGGGAAATGGAGGATATGAAACGTCGATCATTGCTGCTGATTGCAGCCGTCTTGGGGTTTGCCGTCCTGTTTGCGGCAGTCGGTATCGCAGGCACCGCCATGGAGGATACCATCGTCTTCAAGCCGACGGCCGGTGAGGGCAAATACCAGGATCGCACCGTTACGTTCACCCACAAAAAGCACATCGAAGAACACAAACTCACCTGCGGGGAATGCCATCATGATAAAGACGGCAAGCCCCGGGCCGACCTCAAGGCCGGTGACGACGTGCAAAAGTGCTCCGAATGCCACTCCAAGCCCGGCGAGGCACCCAAAGACAAAAAGATGGAGTGGCGTAAGCAGAAGCTCTCCAAACAAGAGCAGCAGAAATTGAGCCTTGAGTACCGGGCCGAAGCGTTTCACGCAAACTGCGTGACGTGTCACAAGGAACACAACCGGAAAAACAAGACCAAGGCAGCGCCCCAGGCCTGCACCCAGTGCCACGAAAAATAAAATCGCGCAGCGATTTTATGTGAGCCGGCCGCCCTTTCCGGGCGGCCGGTTTTTTTCCGTCCGAAATACGGGTCCGGGTCCGGAAAAAAGCGCCTGCAAAGAAGCTATCTGCGGGATGCGGCGAAGTTTCGCGCCTGGCGGATCAGGGCGGGCGCCCACTGGGGCGTTCCGGCGGCGTGGATGTGAGAGTAGGTGGCCAGCACGTTTCGGTGCACGATCCCGTCCCGGCCGTTGACCAGCCCTTTGCCGCGCTCCATGGCAAACGCCATCGCCTCGTCTGCCGCTCGACATTCGACCACCTTGGAATAATGAAACTCGTGGCCCCGAAGCTGTTCGCCGACGGCGAAAAAAGGGTTTTCCGTTTCCACACGGAACACCGTGTAACCGTGGCCCTGCGGGCGGCGAGAAAATCCGTAGACGATCGGCAGCACACCGGCCATCGGAAATTCCCCTTCATCGAGGATCAGTTTCTCCCCCAGATACATGAGCCCGCCGCATTCGGCATAGACCGGAAGGCCGTCCTGGACCAGCTCCTTGAGCCTGCGGCGAAAGGCCGCGTTGTCGGCAAGCGCCCGGGCGTGAGTTTCGGGAAAGCCGCCGCCGATGTAAAGAGCGTCGATGTCGGGAAACGGCTCTTGCGTCAAAGGGCTGAAAAAAACCACCTGCCCCCCGGCGCGCTGGAGGGCTTCGATATTTTCCGGGTAGTAGAACTGGAAGGCCGAATCCCGGATGACGCCGACGGTCGGGGCGTCCGCATCCTCAGGCTGCGGCCCTTTTCGGGAATTCGCCCCGAACGGCCCTTGAGCGGCAAGGGCGGGCGCCTGCCCGGCCAGATGCCACAGGGCATCCAGGTCGAGGTGGTCGCGGGCCACCGCCGCTGCCGCCGCCACCGAATCTTTGGCCCAGCGGTGTTCAGCGGTGGGCACCAGCCCCATGTGCCGTTCGGGGAAATTGTCTCCCCCGAGCTTGGGCACGGCCCCGAGCACCGGAACCCCGCAGTGATGCTCGATGCTCCGCCTGAGAATGCTTTCGTGCCGCGCGCCGGCCACCCGGTTTAAAATCACCGCGCCGATGCCCACGGCGGGGTCGAACTGGCGGCAGCCGCCGACGATCGCGGCCAGCGTCCGGGTGGTCTTGGTCGCATCGAGGGCAAGCACGACCGGTGCCTGAACCAGCTTGGCCAGTTCGGCGGTGCTGGTGGACCCCTCCAAATCGATGCCGTCGTAAAGTCCCCGGTTTCCCTCGATGAGCGCGACATCGCCGGCGGGGGCGTGGAAGAGAAACGATTCGATGATGAGGTCTTCGGGGATGAGAAAGGTGTCCAGATTGAAGCAGGGCCGGCCCGCCGCCAAGGCGAGCCAGCCCGCATCGATGTAGTCCGGACCCTTCTTGAAGGGAACGACGCGCCGGCCGCTTTCCATCCATGCAGCGGTGATCCCCACCGAAAGGAGGGTCTTTCCGGACCCGCCGCGGAGGGCTGAAATCAGAATCCGCGGCACAGCCTTGCCTTTCGGTGTCTTCGGCACGTCGGTATCGGATAAGAGGGAAGCGATCTTTTTGCTATTCGTGCTCGGCGCCCCGCTGCTTTCCGGTGCCGGGCAGTCCATACATGGACGTGCTGCCGC
>JASFPT010000017.1:0-29840 GCA_050115795.1 Desulfobacterales bacterium | reverse complement strand
AAGCAGGGACTTGTATTGCGCGATGATGCCGGTGCTGTTTTTCAGGCCGCTTAAAAACTCTTCCGTGGTCTGCTCCGGTGCGGCGAGGCCGAACCGGCTTTCGATAAAGCGGCGCAGGATGTCGGAGATCTCCTGGTAGAACCGCTTGATCTCGCCCTTTTCGATCAGGTTTCGAGAGACCAGCTGTGAAAGCTCCTCGTAGGCGATCTCGTGCGGGGAAACGGTCGCCGCCGAGACCGGCTTGGGCGCGTTGCGCCGGCGATAGATTAAAAACCCCGAAAGCAAAATGACCGCGAGCCCACCGCCGACCGCGGCCGCCGCCATCCACGGGCTGTAGGATCGAGGGAGGCTGACGGGGGGGACGATGTCGTGCACTTTGAGCCGGGCCATGTCCCCGGGCAGCAGCGACTGGACGGTGATGACGATCTCCTCGGATTCGATTTCGTGCCGGCCGGTCTTTTTCCCACCAAGCTTCCAGAACGAGGCCTTCAGCGGCGGTATTTTGTATTCGCCCGACAGAAAGGGCTCCAGAACATAGGACCGGGTGACCTTTTTGCGGTTGTTGCCCACCAGCTCGGGGGGCGAGGTATGGTAGTCGACGATTCCGAACTGCTCTAGTTTTTCTCCCACCCCGGGCAGTTCGCATTCGTCGTTTTCGTCCACGGTCAGGCCGATGGTCAGATGCAGCTGGTCGGCAATCGTGATCTTTGACCGATCCACATCCAGCGCGAGGACAGCCGGGCCCCGCTCATAGGTTTTGTGGATGCCCGGATCCTGCTTCTTCCCGGCCTGCTTGCCCGCCGCGGCCTTGCTTTGTCCGGCATCGTTCCCGCACGAAAGGACCAACAGCAGACCGAAGGCGGCGATGAGGGCCACAGCTGCCCGCAAAGCAGCGCGCCCGCCGCGTGGGCATCGCAAGGGAACACCGATGTCTTTCCGATTCATGAGGCCATTTCCGACTCGTTTTCAGCGGAGATGCGCCCGGCCGCCGGGGGCTGACCGGGCATCTTCAGTACCTTTTCCGGGCGCAGATCTTCCGGAACCAACGGCCGCAGCGACTTTTCCCTGGACATCCTTGACGCTACCCGCCGCGTCTTGGGCCCGATCGTCTTCAAAGGCGGAACGGTGAATGACCACATCGTAGGTCTCTTTCAATTCATCCAGCAGATGCTGCTGCACCTCTTGCTTCTTTTGGGACCAGAGGGTCTGATAGATCTCGTTTCGAACGTCTTCGAAGGGCTGCTGGCGGCGACTGCCTTTTTCCCCGGTTTTGTAGTCTTTTCGATGCGCCTCGTAGTAGGTTTTCAGATCGCTTTCGGTGATGTTGATGTTATCTGCGTACTCCTTTTGCAACAGGTCCCGGGCCAAAAGCGCCCTTTCCTGTCGCTTGATCTCCGCCTGGACTTGCGGATCTTTCAGAAGCCCGGTCTCCCCTGCTTTCCGGCAGAGGATTTCTTCTCCGACCATCTGGTTGAGAAACATCTGGCGTTGGACGGAACTTGAAAATTGATGAAAGAGCGCTTCTTTCTGCTTCTTGACCTGTTCGGCCGGAAGATAGGGAGCGACCTGGGCGAGCTGCCGGCCGATCTGCAATTCAATCCACTGATCCAAATCGGATTGGGTGATCTTTTCAGGCCCGATCTCGGCGACGATCTTGTCGCCCTTTGACGCCGGTGCGGTTTGCCCCGGTTTTGGCAGGGTCACCCGATCGGAGAGCTCGCCGCGAAGGGCGGCAAATTTTCCCATGGTTTCGAGGCATTCCTGCACCCGCCGCGATATCTCCGGTGCCAGTTCCGAAACCGCTGCAAAACTCTCGCAGCGGTAGAAGCTTTCGATCGCCCTCTCGTATTGCCGGTCATGCTGATAGAGTTTCCCGATGCGGTACCAGATCTTGGCGATCTGCTCCTCGCCGAGCGAAGCGGCAAGAAGATATTGTTTCCAGGCGGCGATGGCCGACTGGTCCAACCCCTGCTGTTCCAGCTTGAGGGCCAGCTTTTGTTGGGCCTCGGCGGGCAGGGATGACCGGGTTTTCGCGGGCAGCCGAGATGCGGGCATCCAGACCGAAAACCCGATATCCACAAGGACTGCCAAAAGAACCAGAAGGTTGAGGAAGAAAAGCGCCTTGGCCGGCTTGGCCGATGGTTTTCGATCTCTTGCGGGCAGGCGCAGGTCCAGTTTCGGTGGCATGACATTATCTCCGCAATCGCCGCTGACGGGTTCGAAAAAAGCGAACGAGCTCCCGCACGTAATTCCGCCCGGTCAAAATCTCCAGATGATCGACGCCCATGGTGCGGAAAAGATCTTTCAGCCGCTTTTGCCTGTCGGTTCCCAGGGTTTCGTATCGGCGGCGGACCGAAGCGCTTGCCGTATCGATCAAAATCACCTCGCCGGTTTCCGCGTCCTCCAGCTCGATCAGCCCGACGTCGGGCATCGTGATTTCCCGCGGATCGGTGATCGACACGGCAACAAGGTCGTGTCTCTTGCCAAGGACGCGCATTTGTTTTTCAAAGGCGTCGCCGAGGAAATCGGAGATCAGAAAGACGACGGCCCTTTTGGTGGTCACCCGCCCCAGGTACTCGATGGCAGCCGGAATGTCGGTCTCTTTTTGGCCGGGCGAAAAGTGGAGCAGTTCCCGGATGAGCCGGAGGACATGGGTGGTCCCCTTGGCCGGCGGAATGAACATCTCCACCTGGCTGGTGAATACGATCAGGCCGACTTTGTCGTTGTTCTTGACGGCCGAAAACGCCAGCAGCGCGCACAGCTCGGCCGCCACTTCGTTCTTGGTCTGACGGATGCTGCCGAAGGCGCCCGAAGCGGAGAGATCGACCATGAACATCACCGTCAGTTCCCGTTCTTCCACGTAACGCTTGACGTGAGGCGTGCCGGTGCGGGCGGTGACGTTCCAGTCGATGGAGCGAATGTCGTCTCCGGTTTGATATTCCCGCACCTCGTCGAATTCCATCCCTCGGCCCTTGAACAGACTCTCGTATTCGCCGGCCAGGGCGTCGTTGACGGCCTTGCTCGTATAGATCTCGATGTAGCGAATCTTTTTGGCAAGATCCCGGGGAATCATGGCACATCCACGGTCTGGAGAATTTTGTCGACGATGTCCTCGGATGTCATCTCCTCGGCCTCGGCTTCGTAGGTGATGACGATGCGGTGGCGAAGAACATCCATGGCGATGGTTTTGACATCCTGGGGCGTGACGTATCCCCGCCCCTCGATGAAGGCGTTGGCCTTTGCGGCCATGGCCAGGAAAATCGTGGCGCGGGGGGAAGCGCCGTACCGGATCAGGGGGCCGATATCGAGGCTATAGGCCGCCGGATCCCGGGATGCCTCGACAAGATCGACGATGTATTTTTCGATCTTTTCATCCATGAAGATTTCGTCGACCACCCCCCGAAGGCGCCGGACATCCTCCGGCGCGATCAGGGCCTCGACCCCGGTTGCGGGATTCGATTTGGCCATCCGCCTCAAAATGTCGAGTTCTTCGATTTTGGAGGGGTAGGTCACCTTGAGTTTCAGCATGAAGCGGTCGACCTGGGCTTCGGGAAGCGGATAGGTGCCTTCCTGCTCGATCGGGTTCTGGGTGGCCAGGACCAGAAACGGGTCGTCGAGCTGGTAGGTGCTGTCTCCGATCGTCACATGACGCTCCTGCATGGCTTCCAACAGCGCGCTCTGGACTTTGGCCGGCGCCCGGTTGATTTCGTCCGCAAGAACGATGTTGGCAAAGACGGGCCCCTTTTTGGTCGTGAACAGACCGGTCTTGGGGTTGTAGATCGGGGTGCCGATCACATCGGCGGGCAGCAGATCAGGGGTGAACTGGATGCGCTGAAACGACGCCTGGAGCATTTTGGCAAGCGTCGTCACCGTCAGCGTCTTGGCCAGTCCGGGCACGCCCTCGATCAGCACGTGGTTGTTGCAAAGCATTGCCAGGAAAAGCCGGTCGATCAGGACTTCCTGCCCGACGATCACCGTGTGGATTTCGGTGCGTATCCGCGCGATCAGTTCGCTCTCTTGGGCGACTTTCTCTCCGATTCCTTTTACATCCACAGCCATGCATTTCTCCTTTCGATATCGGTGCCGTGCGTCGTCATTCTCGGGGGTGAACCGCAGTAGCAAGCGAATCGAAACAGACGGAACACCTTACGGTAGAAGATTCCCTGCAGCTTGTCGGAGCGAAGCAAAGATCCCACCCCAGCGGCGCTGCAGGATGTGTACCATCCGACCCGTTTTCCGACCCAGCGGCGCAACGATAGAAAATCGAAATTACAGGAACCTTTCCGGAACATTACAATTTTGAAACGCTGAAGGGTCCGGTCACCCGCTTTTTGCCCTCCGTCTGCGAGGCGGACCGATACAGAGAAAAGACCCGGGTGAGCGTTGTACCGATGTCTTGGTGAAGGTGACGCGAAAACGCTTTGAGCGGAAAAGGATCGGAGGAGAAGAAAAGCAGAAACCTTTCAAAAATGTAACCCTGGTGAAAGATTTCTGCAATGTTCTTCGGCTACGGGTCCTGTACAGACAGCAGGGCAACCGTTGCCGCGCCTGAAGCACCCTGTCGGAGCGTATCGATCTGAAACGCCCCATGAACTTCGCCCACGGCAACGGAAGATGAACCGGGCGAACCCATTTTTGCGGAATTTCGCTCCGCAGCACAGGAGGATAGACGATGGCAAGAAGAAGCAGGCTTCCGATCCACGCGGTGGTGTTGATCTGGGTGGCGACGTTCCTTTTGATCCACTCTCCCGGCACCGTGTTTGCCGCCAACCAGGCCGATGAAGCCAATCGACCCACCCGGCTCCTTGTCATGGCGGCGGAATATCCCGGCGTGGAGATTGCGCGAAACCAGGAAAAGGTCGACCTGGACATTGTCTTTCACAACAAGGGGAAAACCGACGAGAATGTCCGGGCGTGGGTGGCCAAATCCCCGGAAGGGTGGACAGCGCGATTGAAGACCTACCGGTACACGGTCATGGGGATCCACGTCCCGTCCGGCGAGGACAAGTCCCTGACGTTAGAGGCGCTTCCCGCCAAGAACCCGGCGCCCGGTACCTACGCCTTCGAAATCAAGGCAAAGACCCCGGATGGCCGGTTCCACCTGGCCCAGACGATCGAGGTAAAGGTCGTGGATGCGGAAAAGGGCGAGAAGGGGTCTACGGGGATCAAACTGACAACATCCTACCCGGTGCTTCGCGGACCGTCGGATGGGAAATTTGAATTTTCCATGGAAGTCAACAGCGAACTCGACAAGGATGCGCTGTTCGATCTTTTCGCACAGGGTCCGGAAGGATGGGACATCAATTTCAAACCCGCCTACGAAAACAAGTATATCTCCAGCCTTCAGCTCAAGTCCAACGGGAACAAAACCGTAGCCATGGTGGTCAATCCGCCGCCGGGAACCGAACCGGGCAAATATCCCATCAAGGTCCGGGTGACATCCGGAAATGCCAAGGCCGAAGCAAATCTGGAAGTGGATCTGACCGGAACCTACGCGTTGAAGGTGGGCACCCCCGATGGCCTGCTGTCCTTGAGCGCCCGCCAGGGGAAACCGGCCAACATGTCGATCTACGTGAGGAATACGGGTTCGGCGACGAACAACGGGATCAAATTCTTGTCGTTCAAGCCGGAGAACTGGAAGGTCGAATTCACCCCCGAAAGAATTGATTCGATCAAACCCGGGGAACTGAAGCAGGTCGAGGTGTCGATCACCCCAGCCAGCGAAGCCCTTGTCGGCGACTATTCGGTAAATGTCAACGTAGAGGGGGAAAAGGTCTCCAAACCCCTCGAATTCCGGGTCACCGTAAACGCCTCGAGCACCTGGGGATGGATTGGTATCGGCATCATTGTACTGGTGGTGATCGGCCTGATCGGACTGTTCCGCTGGGTGGGAAGGCGCTAAGATGAACGACAACATTTTGATCGAAACGGAAAATTTGACGAAAGTCTACAATGGCCGGACCGCAGTGGACCGCCTGAGTTTTCACCTGATCGAGGGGGAGGTGTTCGGTTTTCTGGGGCCGAACGGCGCCGGGAAAACGACCACCCTGCTGATGCTGCTGGGGCTGACCGAGCCCACCGCCGGCACGGTGAGGGTGCTGGGCCTCGACCCCTGCCGCAACCCCATTGCGGTGAAGTCTCAGATCGGTCACCTTCAGGAAAACATGGGGTTTTATGGCGATCTGAATGCCTGGCAGATGCTCGAATTCATTGCCGACCTGAACGGCATACCAAAGGCCGCGGCTCGAGAGCGATGCGAACGGGCGCTGCAGACCGTGGGGCTCCTGGATGACGCCGGCAAATCGATCCGGACCTTTTCCAGGGGGATGCGACAGCGGCTGGGCATCGCCGAGTTGCTGATCAAGGAGTGCAGGATCGCCTTCATGGACGAGCCGACCCTGGGGCTGGATCCGGACGCCACCAACCGCATGATGGACCTGGTGGAGCAGCTGTGCCGGGAAAGCCGCATGACCGTGCTCTTGTCCTCCCATCTGCTCCACCTGGTTCAACGGATTTGCCACCGGGTGGGCATCATGATCCGGGGGCAAATGGTGGCCTGCGGCCCGGTGGAACAGCTGGCCAAAGAAAAACTGGGCGATGATGCCGATGCGTATACCCTGGAACAGGTCTACATGAAGTATTTCGAGGAGGGCCGGTCATGAATGGCATTCGAGCCATCGTCAAAAAGGAACTGGCGGATCATTTCTCCAGTTATCGCTTCCTGATCCTGTTTGCGCTGATTGCCATGGTGAGTCTCATCACCGTCTACATGGTGGGACTCCATCTGAGAACCGAATTGCAGGGTGTCGCCAAACCGAAATTCATTTTTCTGATGCTGTTCACCTCTTCGGGCTCCCTTTTCTCGCTGGTTCAATTCGTCGCCTTTTTCGGGCCCCTGCTGGGTCTGGTTCTGGGTTTCGATGCGATCAATCGGGAGCGAAGCGAAGGAACCCTGAGCAAGCTGCTTTCCCAACCCATTTACCGCGATGCGGTGATCAACGGAAAATTTTTCGCCGGCGTGATCACCATTTCGATCATGATGACGGCCATCGTGCTGGTCATCACCGGGCTGGGGCTCAAAATCGTCGGCGTCGTGCCCGGTGTCGAGGAGCTGTGGCGCATTTTCATCTACCTTCTGATCAGCATCGTCTATGTGTCGTTCTGGCTCGGGATTTCCATGCTTTCCTCGATTCTGTTCAGGAGCATCGCCACCTCGGCGCTGGCCGCCCTGGCCGTTTGGATATTCTTCTCTTTCTTCATTTCCCTCGGTGCGTCGGTGGCGGCAAATTCCATGGTCTCGGCAACGGAGCCTGCCGACACGAGTTCCGTGCTGCGACAGGCCCGGATCGTCCATGCCATTACCCTGGCTTCCCCGCTGGAATTATATACCCATGCCACCATTATTGTGGACCCGACGCGCAAGACCGACCGTTCCATCGTCGCCATGGGACCCATGGAGCAGATTTCCATGAGCCGGTTTTCAGGTCCCTTGTCGTTGCTGCAGAGTTTTTTCATCGTGATCCCCTATGTCGTGACGCTGGTCGCCATCACGGTGGTCTGTTTTGGCATATCCTATGTCGTGTTCATGAAGCAGGAAATCAGGTCGCTGTAAAATCGAAACCATGAAAACGCACCGCGGCGGCAGAGCGCACGCAGAGGATTCTCAAAGAAATTTGTATCGTTTTTTCAGCGTCCGCTGTGCCTCTGCGGTGAAAAAGACGTCACCATCATTGCGCCCGGCTGCACCTGGCCGTCAGCTCGATGGCCTCGCCGGAAAGCGCAGGTGGTCCAGGATCTGCTTTACGACCGCTTCGTAGTCGCCTTCGAAGTGATGGGCGCCGGGCATCAGAATCCGGGACACGGCGGGGGGCAGCTTCTCCCGGCAGAGGCTGTCGGTCTCCTTTTCACCGCACACACAGAGGACCGGCAGGTCCGCCAGTGTCTCGATTTCCGGCAGGATGAGATACTGCTTCCCTTCGGCGGGCTTGCCCACCCAGTCTCCCAGATGAAATTCGAAGGCAGTCTGCGTGCCCGGAGCCAGAAGGGCGATGAGCCGGACTCTGGCCCTTGTGGCGGGCCCGAGCCGGGCGGTCATGGCCGGCAGCACGTCGGCGCCCAGGGAGTAGCCGATCAAAACGGCCTGCGTCTTTTGCCACGCTTCGAGGTAATGCACCAGGACGCGCTCCAGGTCCTTTGCGGCCCCCTCCGGGGTTCGGGGAGACCAGAAATATTTCAGGGAGTCTATCCCGACGACCGGGATGCCTTCGGCGGCCAGGGCCCCGGCGATCTCCCGGTCGATGCCGGCCCATCCCCCGTCTCCGGTGACCAGGACCGCCAGCAGGGGGGTCTTTTTGGCTTGCGCCTTCACCTCGACCAGGGGCAGGTCGTACAGGACGGAAGGGGCGGGAGCGGAGGCCGCCTCCGTTGCCGCCAGACCGGCAAATGCCGCCTTGAACTGCGGCATCCAGTTCCGGGGAACGGAAAAGCCGTGGCCGACTTTGGGGAGCATGACGATCCGCGCGCCGGCGACCCGGCCCGCGAAGGCCCGGGCCTCCGCAGGGCTGCACACCTGATCGATTTCTCCCTGCAGGACCACCCAGGGAGCGCCCAGGCGCTTTGCGGGCTCAAGGAGGTAGGTCGAGGGCGTGGGCCCTTTTTTCCATGACAGGCCGTCGGTCCTGCAGGGCGGGCCGGCAAGGTTCAGGTCGGGGCCGAATCCGAGGCTCAGCGCGGCCTTGAACGTGCCGGCGGGGGCCTGGACGGCAAGCAGGTAGACCAGGGTCGCCCCGGAGGAATATCCGACCAGGATCGGCGGCACGTATTGCGGATACCCCAGGCGTTTCTGCACGAACTTGCTCAGGAGTTCGAAATCGGCGGCCGGGTAGAGGCAGGGGGATCCGGATTTGCCGAGTCGAGACAGATAGTGGACGATGTCGATGCCGACCACCAGGGCATCGAGCCCGGACAGCTCCCGCGCCATGTCCACGACCCCCAGGTTCCATCCCCCGTCCCCGGAGACGAACAGCACCACGCGGGCCGGGTGCGGGCGCTGCCGGTAGATGTGCACCGTCCCGAACCGGCCGAAGTCCAGGGTCTCCTTCCCCATGGCATCGACATGCGCCGCGAGGACGGCCGAAAAGAGAAGAAAAACGACTCCGATGCGCTTCATTGCTATTTGAGCACGACCCCCTTCAGGCCGCCGGAGACCAGGGTGCCGATGTCGGCAAGGGTGCGCGGAAGCGTCCAGCCCCCGGGTTGGGCCAGGTAACGGGGCTCCCACACCGGGTCGAACTTCTCCTTGTACCGCCGCAGGCCCTCGAAGTTGTAGAAGTGCTCCCCGAACCGGGCCACCAGGGTGCCGACCCGGTGCCAAAGGGGCGCCAGCGAACCGGTCTCCAGGCCGGTCAGCGGGGCCATGCCCAGGTTGAATCGTCCGTAGCCCTGTTCTGCGGCCAAACGCATCACCTCGATGAACAGAAAATCCATCACCCCTGCCGGCGCATCGGGATGATAACGCATCAGGTCCACGGTGAGCTCCTCTTTTCCCCCGCTGTGCCAGATGTTGGCAAAAGCGACGACGCGGCCGCCCTGCCGCACGAGGGCCATCGGAAACCGGCTCAGGTAGGCCGGATCGAAGTAGCCGAGGGAAAAGCCTTTTTCCCGGGTGTTTTTGGCCTTCAGCCAGGCGTCGGAGATCTCCTTGAGGGTGTCGATGCAGGCCGGGACGCCTTCGGCCGGCATCCACTCGAAGGTGCACCCCTCCCTGGTCAGCTTGCGATGCATGTACCGGAGATCTTTTCTCGCGCCGCCTTCCAGGGAGAACCCGGCCAGCGGCACACTGGCCTCCTCGCCGAGCTTGAGCAGGGACAGGCCCATGTCCAGGTACAAATGCAGCCGCTGGTGGCCGACCTCGTAGAACACCGCCCGGTCGCCGTAGCAGTCCGCCTCCTGCCGAAACCGCCACAAAAGCTCGGACCATTGCTCCGCAGGTCCGACCGGGTCGCCCATGGCGATCCAGCTCTGGCCCGACACGCCGTACATGATAAACGCGGTTTTCGATTCGCTCAGCATGAAGCGCTTGTCGCCCAGCAGGGCCAGATTCGCCTCGGCGCTGGAAGACGCCCGGACGACGGCAGCCACCTCCGGCGGCGGCTCTGCCTCGGCGGCAAGAAGGGGGGGCGGGGCGGGGCGAAGGAGCCGGGCGGCGGCAAATGCCAGGGCAAGACCGAGGGCGCCGATCAGGGCGCGCATGGACCGGGGCGCATCGGCCCGGAAGCTGAATTCCCACCAGAGCTGGTGGGAGTAGTCCACATGCCGGAAGGCGAAGAGGCTCAGCCATATCGATGCGCCGAGCACGACGGCCACGGCCGCGGTCCATCCGAAGGTGAAGCGCTCGGAAACAATGGACGCATGTCGATAAAAATGGCGCCGGTTGGGCAGCACCAACAGCAACACCAGCGAGAGGATCAGCGCCTCTTCGTAGTCGAACCCCTTGAGCAAAGAGGCCGCTATCCCCGCCCCCAGCAGAACCAGCGTCATCACATAGGCGGCATCCAGGCGACGATGCAGACCGCGGGCCAGCAGCAGCAGGCCCATGCCCGCCAGGCTTCCGAGAAAGTGGGAAAATTCGAGAAGCGGCAGGGGCAGCACCGTTTTGAGGTCGTTCAGGCGGTGGGGAAGCGCCGGCAGCGCCCCTGAAAACAGCAGCACCGCGCCGGCCACGAACACCATCAGGCTGACAACGGGGATCAGAAGCCCGGGCAGCACGCCGGCGGCCATCTCCTGGAGCCGTTTCAGCCAGCGCCGCTCCCGCACCAGCTCCAGGATGCCCAGGGCGATCGTGGCGCACAGCAGGGGCGAGAGATAGTAGATCCCCCGGTAGACCACCAGAGCGCCCAGAAGGTCCCCGGCGTCCACGGTCGGCGTGGCCATCAGGACCATCAGGGATTCGAACACCCCCAGCCCCCCCGGGACCTGACTGATGAGGCCGCCGACCTGCGCCACCAGAAAGATCCCGATGAACTGGGAAAAAGACAACCCCGACCCGGGCGGCAGCAGGGCATACAGCACGGAGCCGGCCAGCAGCCAGTCCACGGAGGCGATCCCGATCTGGCCGAGGGCAAGCCGAAAGGGGGGAAGGGAAAACTCCCATTCCCGGATCTTGACGGCTTTGCGGAAAAACCCGGTCAGGGCCAGGTAACCGGCGGCCGCGAGCAGCATGAGGACACCGAGCGGGCGAATCGACGAAAAGGGCAAGGGGGCCGCTGCCTGCAACAGGGGCGGTGCGAGGGTAAAGACCGCACCGCTCAGCGCCAAAAAACCCACCCAGATGCTGACGGTGCAAAATACCACCACCTTGGTGATGTCTACGGCCGAAATGTCCCACGCCGAGTAGATCCGGTAGCGCACCGAGGCTCCGGCGATCATGGCAAAGCCGATGTTGTTGCTGAAGGCATAGCCGATCATCGAAGCCGCGGCGGTCCTGGCATAGGACAGCCGCTGGCCGATGTACCGAAGGGCCAGGGCGTCATAGCCGGTCATGACCAGGTAGCTTGCCAGGGTCAGACCGGCGGCCGCCAGGACCTGGCCCCTTTGCATCTGCTGAATCCGGCCGAGAATGTCGTGCAGGTGAAGGTGATGCAGCTCCCGCCACAGCACCGCCGCGGCGGCGGCAAACAGCGCGGCGCCGAAAAAGGGCCAGAGGCGTTTGAGTCCACGTGCGGTCATAACGGTTGGCTGTTTCGATTTTCTTGTTTCCGACATCCGACATCCGAAATCAGATATCCGGTCCTTTTCCGGCGAACCTCGAACCCTTGAACCTTGAACGCTGAACGCCATGTGTGCGTCAACCGGTGCTGCGGGGGTGGCATTCGCTGCACTTGACCGGACCCGTTTTCTGACCCGCATCGGTCAATTTCCGGTGACACTGGACACACCGGTTCATGACCTCCTTTTTCTTGATCCGGCCTTCGGCGATCAATTTGTCGATGCTGTCCGGCGCCTGGGGAAACATGTCGCGGTAGACGTTGCAATCCATCTTTTCCCCATTTCGATACTCCTTTTCATGCGGTTGGGCAACGCCCCTGCATCCCATCCTGTAAACGCCGGAGCGAAAAGTTCGCCCAGGTATAGAGACACGCAAAATCAGGGCCAACTCAGGCACTGCTGAATGTCGGACCAGAAATGCCATGTCCGCTTTGGGATATGGACCCGCCGACCGCCGCGTTGAAGATTCGCAGCGGACGATGTTGGACTTATGGTCCAAATAGGCTACATAGCAATCTGGGTGCGGTCTTTCATGGCGCCGGGGCAATGCCCGAAGGATTCCGACCACCGGGATAAAATGGGATGGATTATCGCTGGCTGCTGTTACATATTCTCCCCTCTCTGGGGTTTGTCCTGGCGCTGCTCTTGCTGGCCCATATCCTGAGGGAGAAAAGGCCTCCCACCAGCACCCTGACGTGGCTGATGGCCATCGTTTTCATCCCCTACGTGGGGGTGCCGCTATACCTTGTATTCGGCGGGCGCAAGATGCTCCGCCGGGCCGATTCAAAACCGGCGCTCAAAACGGACGGGGGGGCGCCCCTCATCGCCCCGGATGCCGGCGGCGTCCGTATGCTCGCAGCCGAGGGCGGTGTCTTTCCCGCATCGACAGGCAACCGGATCGCTTTGCTGCCGGAAGGAGAGCAGGCTTTTCGAACCATCCTGGACCTGATCGGAAGCGCCCGCCGCTCCATCCACGTGGCCACCTTCATCCTGGGCAAAGACGAAACCGGCAGGGCCATCGTGGAGGCCCTTGCCCGAAAGGCGTCCCAGGGCTGCGAGGTGCGCCTGCTTCTGGACGCACTGGGCTCGGTGAAAGTATCCCGGAAGTTTCTTGCCCCGCTGCTGTCGGCCGGCGGTCAGGCGGCCGACTTCATGCCGATGATTCACCTGCCTTTCCGGGGCCGGGCCAATTTGCGCAATCATCGCAAAATGCTGATCTGCGACGACCGGGCGGCGGTTATCGGCGGGATGAACCTGGCCTCGGAATACATGGGGCCGCGGGATTTTCCGGGCCGCTGGCGGGATCTTTCGCTTCTGGTCGAAGGCCCGGTGGTCGAAGACATCGCCGGCGTCTTCCGGTCGGACTGGGGCTTTGCAAGCAAGTCGCCCCTGGAGGCCCCATCGAATGCCGTCCGGGATGCCGCTACCGAACCCGGCGGCATCGCCCAGCTGGTCGCCAGCGGGCCGGACGTTGCCAACGATTCGCTGCGAAACGCCATCCTGACGGAAATCTTCATGGCCAAACGCCGCATCTGGGCGGTGACCCCGTACTTCGTGCCCGACGAACTGCTGCTGGAGGCCCTGTGCATCGCCATCCGCCGCAACGTCGACGTTTCGATCATCACGCCGAAAAAATCAAACCACCTTCTGGCGGACATCGTCCGCGAGGGGTATCTGACGCGGATCCAGGAAGCCGGTGGAGCCGTCCGGCTTTACGAACCGCGGATGTTGCACGCCAAGGCAATCCTGGTCGACGACACGATTGCCATGGTGGGATCGGCGAACATGGACATGCGCAGTTTGCTGCTCAATTACGAAATCGCGCTGTGCAGCTACGACAGGGAAGCGATCGGGCAGCTCGAGTCCTGGATGCGCGGCCTGGTGGAGCGCTGTTCGCCGCGGGCGCTTCCGCCCAGGAGCACCTTCGGCCTTGTGGAAAGCGTGGGAAGGCTGTTTGCCCCGCTGCTCTAATGTAGTAATGGAATCAATCGGGCGAAGTTTCATATGAGCCCCGACGCTGGCCGCGGAGCGATACGTTTGATCGAGGATGAAACTTCGCTTTGAAGCCTCTGCCACTGCAGGAAACGGCCTCTGTGCCGTTCCGAGCGGCACGCCACGGAGGGCGTGCCCTACGAAAAACCACGACTTGGGGCCAAATTTCACACAAGAGATTTCGAGCATTTCTGGATCCTCCTCCGATCCCGCCTCGGCGGGACGCAGGACGGGGAAAGAAAACCAGATGACCCATTCCCCTGAAAAATCGGAAGAAACAAATGCCGCTGCGGCCAAGGGCGAAACCGGCCCGGCCGGGATCGACGGCCGCCTGGCCCGGCTTTCGGTGGCCGCGCTGGGGGTGGTCTTCGGGGATATCGCCACCAGCCCGATTTATGCGATCCGGGAGTGTTTCCACGGCGAATACGGAATCGCCGTCAGCCGCGTCAACGTGCTGGGGATTCTTTCCCTGATGTTCTGGGCCCTGGTGCTGATCGTGGGCGTGAAGTACCTGCTGTTCGTCTTCCGGGCGGACAACCGCGGGGAAGGCGGCGTCATGGCCCTGACCGCCCTCGTTCGCGGTCCGCGGGAGGGGCGCGGACTGGGCCTTGTGGCCCTGGGCCTCTTTGCCGCCTGCCTGCTGTACGGAGACGGCATGATCACCCCGTCGATCTCCGTGCTGAGCGCCGTGGAGGGAATCGGCATCGCCACCCCCGTCTTCACCCCCTATGTGATCCCTATCACGGTGGCCATTCTCGTCGGCCTGTTTTTGATCCAGCGCCGCGGCACGGCCCGGGTGGGCGGGCTTTTCGGGCCGGTGATCCTCGTCTGGCTCTGTTTCCTGGCGGTGACCGGAGCCGTGCAGGTGGCACGCACGCCCGGGGTGCTTGCCGCGGTGTTTCCCTGGCACGGCCTCCGGTTTCTGGCCGTCAACAAGCTGCACGGTTTCGTGGTGTTCGGGGCGGTATTCCTGGTGGTCACCGGAACCGAGGCGCTCTATGCCGACATGGGGCACTTCGGAACCCGCCCCATCCGCCTGACCTGGTTCGGCCTGGTCTGGCCCTCGCTGGTGTTGAACTACTTCGGCCAGGGAGCCCTCTTGATAGGGAACCCGGAAGTCTCGCCCCACCCGTTTTACGCCATGGTGCCTTCGTGGGCCATGGTGCCGACGGTGCTGCTGGCCACCCTGGCCACCATCATCGCCTCCCAGGCGGTGATCAGCGGGGCCTTTTCCATGACCCGCCAGGCGATCCAGCTCGGATACCTGCCGCGGTTGACCATCCGGCACACCTCCGCGAGCCAGATCGGCCAGATCTACGTGGCCCCGGTCAACTGGATGCTCATGGTCTGCACCATCGCCCTGGTGGTCGGATTCCAGAGCTCCAGCAAACTGGCGGCCGCCTACGGGGTGGCCGTGACCTCCACGATGATCATCACCACGGTGCTTTTCTTCGTCGTGGCCCGGAAGAAGTGGAGCTGGCCCCTGAGCTGGGCTGCATCGCTGGCGGGTCTTTTCCTGCTGGTGGACGTACCGTTTTTCGCGGCCAATCTGAGCAAGATCCTTCACGGAGCCTGGTTCCCCCTGGTCATCGGGGCCTTGTTCTTCACGCTGATGCTCACCTGGGCCGACGGCCGCCGGATCCTGGCCGCCAATTTGCGAAAGATCATGCCGCCGGCGCACCAGTTCGTCGTCGATCTGAGCAGCCGTCCGCCGAACAAAATCGACGGGGACGCCGTATTTCTCTCGGCCAGCCGGAGCGCGGTCCCCATGGCCCTGGCAAAGAACGTCCGGCACAACCACATGGTGCACAGCCGGACCGTGCTGCTCCACTTCCGGGTGGAGGACATCCCCCGGGTTCCAAATATGGAAAAGATCCAGGTCGAAAAACTCGTCGGCGGCTTTTACCGTATCGTGGCCCGCTATGGCTTCATGGAGGAACCCGACCTGGAAAAAGTGTTTTCGCTGGCGCGCGGACAGGGTCTTGAGCTGGATCCGGAGGCGACAAGCTTCTACATCGGCCGGGAGAATTTGGTCATGGCCGAGCCGCCCGGCATGGCGCGCTGGCGCGCCCGGCTTTTCATGTTCATGTCGCGCAATGCGGCCGATGCCACCTCCTTTTTCCGTCTCCCGCCGGACCAGGTGATCGAGATCGGCGTCCGGCTCGCGATTTGACGGGCCCGGCCCTGTTGCCGGACCGTGTCACAACCAATACGCGCCGCAGGCAACTTTGCCAGCAGGCGCCGAGCATAAACGATTCACAGAATCAGCAAACGGGAATTCGACCATGTCCACTGTTTCGCCGTCCGAAGGAGCACTGATCCTGGCCGCCGCCGCCGTTCTCATCGTCTACCACGCCCACCTGGCCTTCAAGGTGCGCCGCAAACCGCTGACCACGGCCGTGGGCATCACCAACCACGCCCGCCAGCTGTGGGTCGAAAGCGTCATCCGGGAAAAGCGCGACATCCTGGCGGTGCAAACCCTGCGCAACCAGGTGATGGCGGCCAACTTTTTGGCCTCCACCGCGATTCTCCTCAGCCTCGGTTCGTTCAGCGCCGCGTTTCGAACGGGGGTGTTCGGCGAGGCCGCCCACGCACTCAACCTGCTCGGTACAAAAACCGAAGCCCTGTGGATGTTCAAGCTGATGGTGCTGGGGATCGCGTTTTTCGTCGCGTTTTTCAATTTCACCCTGGCCATCCGCTACTTCAACCACTTCGGGTTCATGATCAACACGTTTCAGCACAACGACTCGACCGTCTCGGCCGAAGCGGTCACCCAGGTGCTCAACCACGCCGCGCTTCACTACACGATCGGGATGCGGGGATTTTACCTGTCCGTGCCGGTGGCCCTGTGGCTGTTCGGCCCGGTCTGGATGCTGGCGGGAAGTCTGCTGGTGGTGGCCGTCTTATACCGGCTGGACCGGGAGGCCTGAAACCGGTCCGGTTCCGCAAAGCCGGTTCAAGGCCGGAGGCTTCCTTGCGGACGCCGCGGATTCCTGGCGGAGCACGCTAACTTATCGGGTCGTTTTGTTGTAATAAGCCATCGCCTCGGGCAGGTGCGCCTTGATGTCGGCGATGCGGGTCTCCGGTGCCGGGTGGGTCGACAGAAGCTCCGGGGGGCGTGCACCGGGCGCCGCATTCATCCGCTCCCAGAACGGCACCGCCTCCCGGGGATCGTAGCCGGCCCGGGCCATCAGAACCAGGCCGATTCGGTCGGCCTCGCTCTCGTGAAGACGGCTGTATGGCAGGATGAACCCCATGGCGGCCCCGACCCCGAAGGCTGCCATGGCCAGGGTCTGGGTCTCTTTCGGCTTGGAGGAAAGGGCCACCGCCAGCGCCATGCCGCCCATCTGCTGAAGGAGGGCCTGGCTCATCCGCTCGTTGCCGTGGTCGGCCAGGGCATGGGCCACCTCGTGGCCCAGCACCACGGCCAGTCCGGTTTCATCCCGGGTGTAGGGCAGAATGCCGGTGTAAACAGCCGCTCTTCCGCCGGGCATGACCCACGCGTTGACGGTCTTGTCGTCTTCGATCAGGTTGAACTCCCAGTGGTAGTTGCCGATGGCATCCGCGTGCCCGTTATCGCGCAGAAAAGCCTCGGCGGCCCGGGCGATGTTGCCGCCGACCTTCCGGACCATGGCCGTCTTTTCCGGGTCCGTCGACAACTTGCTCTGCTTCAGCACCTCCTGGTATTGTTGGAGGCTCAGGGTGAGCAGTTCGGATTCGGGCACCAGGTGCAGCGCCTCGCGACCGGTGATCGGCACGGTGGCGCAGGAAATGATCGCCAGCATCCCGGCGATGAAAAACAACGGTGAAAGGATCCGGAAAGGCTTTCGCATCAGCCCAGATAAAATGGTCATCAGTGGTTCTCCTGCAGATCGTGTTCGTACGGAGACCGGGTGCAGTCCCGACGGCCCGCGGATCCGCATCGATGAGGATATCGCCGCCGGATGCACCGGCGGCCTTGACCGGAAATCCGTCTTTCAGACGAAGATAAGCACTTCTGGGCTTCATGAAAAGACACCGCCTTGTCCCATCTCCGGTGTCGTGTCCAAATCGCCACCTCAACCACGCGAAACCGCTCTCTTGGATTCTACCCGGCCTGGAAAGCCTCGCGGATGGACCCGGTCGGGGCGCTTCGCTGTGAATAGAGGGCCCGTCCGAGACTTCGCGCAAATGGCAGGAAAAGAGGAATGTTCGCCTTGCGCCGGCAGGCAGCCGGCACCCTGTTCCGGCCCGGGCGCGCAACGGAGGCGGTCACCCGCTTTTGCGGTTCATCACGAGCGTTTCCCCTTTTGGCCCGCGATATCGGCTTTCATGGCCGCCACCACCCCGATGGCATCGGCCATCCGGGCCACCTCGGCCTCGAGGTTTCCACCGTGGGCTTTTTTCCTCGCATGGGCCGCATTCATGGCGCCCTTGGTGGCGGCAACGGTTTCCGCCAGCCGATCCCGGACCCTGGCGGCAAACCGGGCAAACGAGACGTTCAGGTTCTGCAGCATGGCCCACCGGATGTTTTCCACGTTGCGGCGCACCAGTTCGTCCCTGCGCTGCTCGGCGGACTTGAGCGCCGGCAGGGCATCGGTGTTCCAGGTGTTCAGCACCCAGTAGGGCCGCCTTTTGATCTCCAGGGCCTCTTCCGGCTGCAAGGATCGATACGGTACCTGGAACAGGTCGGCCGCGGTCCGACGGAGCGTCTCTTCGAGGCGAGCCAGGCGCTGTTCGTGGGGGGTGAGGCATTCGAGCAGGTAGGCTTTGACCTGCTCGTTGAGGTTCTCCTGTTGGGCCTCGAAAAACGCGGGGATGGCCTCGGCCCAGGCGTCTGCAATGGCTGGCTTCGAAAATCTGCCGCAGCCGCTGGCGGCCGCGCCCCGGTTCATGATGTCTTTTAAAAACTGCTCCGCCTCCCGGTGAAGTTGTGCGGCCTGATCTTCCACAAAGGCCGAAACCCGTTTCTTGTCGCCGGCCAGCACGTCCTGGATGAGCCTGCGCTCGCTTTCGGCCTGCTTCAGCGCGGATTCGAACAGACCGATTTTTTCTTCCAGCTCCTGCCGGGGAAGCTGCAGGGCCTGCAAGGCGATTTCGGCCTCCATCAGGACCCCGTCCAGGAGATCTGCAGCCCGGCGGGAGACCGCCTCGGCCAGGGCGTCTTGCTTTTCCCTGGCCAGGTAGTCGATCAGAAAAGATTCCAGCCTCGCCATGCCGCAGGTCTGCCACCGTGCTGAATCGCCGGCCTCTTTTGCCCGGATCCCCTCGCGGGCCGACACGCTGAAAACGGTCGGATCGTCGTTTTTTCCCAGATGCTCCGCCAGCACACCCCTGTAGAAACCGAGGGCCTCTTCGAGCTCCCGCTCGTCCAGGTAGTCGATCTTGTTCATCACGAAAAACAGCCGGGGCACCTTTTCCCGGACCTGTTTCAAAAATGCCAGTTCCACCTCGGTGATGGGCGGGTCGGCGGATATCAGAAACAGAGCGGCGTCGCACTGCTGAAGAAAATGGAGGGTGGCGGCGGTATTGTGCCGGAAAGTGGAGCCGATGCCCGGGGTATCGATCAACACCACCCCGCCGGAGAGAATGGGCGCCGGCAGGTCCACCTCCACCTCGGCGACACCGGCGCTGTTGCCCGGATTTTCCGATTCGGTGACAAAGTGGGCCAGAAACGCGTTTCTTTCCGCCGTCGAGGCGCCGGCGAAGGTCTCCGCCTTTCTGCCGTCCATGTAGCGGATATGAATCTGCGGGTTTTCGCCGAACTGCATGAAGGTCGGGGCGGCGGTCAGGGGGATGACGCCCACCGGCAGGATCGACTCACCGACCAGGGCGTTTAAGAGCGTGCTTTTGCCCCGCTTGAACTGGCCCAGCACCGCCAGATGAAATCGCCCCTGGCACAGGCGCTGCTGCAACTCCCAGGTCTTTTGCCCGTAGCGTTCGAACTCCGGCCCGATTCCCGATACCGCGTCGGCCGCTGCGGTCAACATCGCTTCAAGCGTCGATTGTCCGATGCCGGCTGTGGATGGTGGTTTTCGTGTCAACGTGCCCTCCGCGTCGATCGGGATGAATTTACCAGTCATAGAGAATTTCCCAATACCGGTCAAAGTGCGGGTCCGTCTGGCTGTACCGGTAATAGAGGGTCTTGCCGGTCCCCGGGCCGTTGTTTGGTTTCTCCTTCCAGTAGCGCAGCAAAATGGCAGGTTCCCGGCGGGTGCCCCCCTCCTTGTTTCCGTCCCGCTCCGGCCCTTCGATCCATTTTTCTCTTTCTTCGATCACTTTCCAGACCGTGTCGTATTGCCGGCTTCTGATCCGTGCGCCGACCCTCGGAAGGCCCAGGTTGTCCCGAAGCCCCTGAAACCGGTAGGAATACCGCTCCCCGTGATCGAGCACTTTTTCTCCCAGCAACATGATGCCCAGGGCGCCGATCGGGGCGGTCAGCAGGATCGAGAGAACGGCCACGGCCAGAATCAGTTCGCCGGAGGCGACACCGGCCGCCAGCGGAACGGCGCCGATGGCGGCCTGGACCGTGGCCTTCGGAATGTAGGCCACCACGCAGAAAAGTTTTTCCCTCCATGTCAGGCGCGTCCCGAGAAGGGAGAGGTAGGTCCCCGCGCTCCGGAACAACAGCCCCACGGCGATGACCGCGGCCCCGGCCAGGCCGGCTTTCCAGGCCACGTGGATGTTGACCTGGGCGCCGACGAGCACGAAAAGCAGCAGCTCGGCAAACACCCAGATTTTTTTCAGCCGCTGGGAGATGACATGCGCAATGGCCTCTGATTTTTCGAGGATGACAAACCCGATGGTCATGACCCCCAACAGGCTTGCGATCGGAACCACATGCTCCAGGGCCTTCTCCATCCAGACCAGGAAGATGGCCGTTCCCATCACCACGATGGTTCGTTTGGGGGGCCGAAAGTCGTATTTCATGAAAAGGCGATAGAGGAAGTAGCCGGGGATTATGCCCGCGACGATCCCCAAGGCGATGCTGACGGGGATCTCGGCCAGTTTTGAGAGCAGGTTGACTTCTCCTCCCCCGTACATGCCCAGAAACACCGTGAACAGGACGATCACAAAGACGTCGTCCACCGAGGAGGCCCCGATGATCAGGGTCGGAATGCCCCGTTTCGTGCCGCGGCCCCGGTCCATGAAGTCGATCATCAGGGGAACGACCACCGCCGGAGAAACCGCCCCTAAGATACTGCCCAGGATGGCGGCCTCCAGGCGGGTAATGCCGAGCAGTCGGGGCGCCACCAGCGTGACGCCGACGATCTCGAAAAGCGCGGGCACCGCGCTGAGGGTCAGGGCCGCCCGTCCGATCCGATGGAGGGTGTCCCTGCGAAGCTCGAACCCGGCGCGAAGCAAAATGACAATGAGGGCGATCTTGCGAAAGTCTCCGGAAACGGCCATGATCTCCGGGTCCAGAAGGTTCAGGACGTAAGGCCCGACGACAACCCCCACCAGCAGCATCCCCACCAGCCCCGGCAGCTTCAATTTTCGAAAAACGTAATCTCCGGTCAATCCCAGAAGAACGATCAATGCAATGCCGATTGCCATGCCACCCCTCCTGAAAAAAAAGCCCTGCCAGGTGGCGACCTCGCAGGGCTTCGAAACAAGAAACCCACCTGGGCAAACAGGTGGGGCAGGATTCAAAAACTCCTACCCCAAACATTGTCGAGGTAGAAGTCATCATCCCTCTAAAAAGGGCGGTTTTTGGCAGACTTCATTGCCGGATCGGGCAAGGCAATAGCCAGCGCAAGGCCGTGTTGTCAAGAAATTTTTGAAAAACGCCGGAGAAGAGCGGCGCCTGGATGGGTGAAACAACCGAAAGCCCTGCTGGATTGCGGCATGCTTTTCGAAACGCCCGGGCCCCGGCTGTAAATGCCCTCAACGCCGCCTTTGGTCCGGAGACGCGGTGTCGTCAGGCCACCGTTCCGGATGCCGACGGCGCAAACGCCCGCCGGGTGAAGGCGTCATTTTCCGCTGCCCGATGACCCACGGCCTTGACCGCAGGGCATCAATGCGCAACTATTGAGTATACACCGCGGAAGACACCGGTGGGTATGGGAAAAGAAAAACGCAACAGCGGATACGGTAACCGCCATCTCTCCGCATAAACCCCGATTGGAAATCTGCCATGCGAAAGACGCTTTTTGCCCTGACTGTCTTGCTGCTGATCACCGGCTGCCAGTCGATGCCGCCGATCCTGACCGTCGATCAGGTCGACCTGGAACGCTTCATGGGCAAGTGGTACGTGATCGCCAACATCCCGACCTTCATCGAAAAAGATGCCTATAACGCCGTTGAAGTGTACCGGCTGGCCGAGGACGGCACCATCCAGACCACCTTCTCCTACAACAAGGGCGGCTTCGACGGCCCGGTCAAAACCTACCACCCGCGCGGGTTCGTGCAGGACACCGGATCCAATGCCGTGTGGGGCATGCAGTTTCTCTGGCCGTTCAAGGCCGAATACCGGATCATCTACCTGGACGAAGGCTACACCCTGACGGTGATCGGGCGCACGAAACGCGATTACGTCTGGATCATGGCAAGAAAGCCCGCCATCTCGGAGACCGAGTACGATCGCATGGTCCGGTTCGTTGCCGATCAGGGATACGATGTTTCGAAACTGGTGAAGATCCCCCACCGGTGAAACCGGCCACCGCAGATGGGGAGGCCTGGGCCGCTGTGAATCGGCTTGAAACGGCATGGAGACCATTCGACTGCGCTCATGACAAGCCGTTCACTGCACTTGCTTCGCTCGGTCGCAAATGACAGAAAAAGTTGAACGTCGAATAAAAACAAGGCGCCGAAGGCGGAGAAAGATGCCCCGCCCGGCGAAAGGCTCACTTTGCGCAAAGCCGCGGTTGTTGTAGGGCACGACCTCCGCGTGTCATGTCGAAGCTGTCCTGCAGCGAAACCTCGTTCGTGGCCTGCTTACCAATCGAACCGACCGCTCCCTTCGGGAGCTCACGGCGCCAAGTGTGCGAGGAAATTTTTTTTAAAAAAGAAGACTGCAGTCCTGGCGTCCTTTGCGTCCTCGCGGCTCAATCGCTTTCAGTCTCATCACGGCTCCATCAAACCGGTCGGTTTCGGTCGCATCAATCGGTAGACATCAACAGCGGCTCATTTTGGAATCTTGAATTTGGAATCTGGAATCTACCGGCCGGCCATTTTGACGTCCCGCCCCCAGATCGCAAAGCCGGCCGTGCCGAGGAGCCCGAAGGCGAAGGCGGCGATCAGGTTCACCTCCGGCCCGACCTGCCACAAAAACGCCCCGCCCAGGGCGGCGGCGCTGACCACCACGTCCCGGATCAGATAGTAGAGGCCGAACATGCCGGCCTTGCAGTGGTCCGGGGCAAGGTCCATGATCAGGGACTTTCGGGTCGGCTCGCCGAACTCCTTGAGCCCCCGCAGGATGAAGGCGGCCACCAGCCACCCGAAGCTGCGGCTGAACAGAAGCATCAGCGGAAAAAGCGTGAAAAAGACGAAGGTGATCAGCACGAAGGGTTTCTTGGCGCTGCGGTCGGCCAGGTAGGCCACCGGGATATAGACCAGCACGGCCGTGGTCATCTCGATGGCGGTGAGCAGGCCGAACTGCACGGCCGTTACCGGATCTGCGATCGTCTTCATGGCCCAGATCACCACGAAGGCGTAGGGGATCTGTTCGCAGAACCGGACCAGGACATCGGAGACCAGCAGCCCCCTCAGGGACGGGTTCATGAGCCGGAAGAGCTTGACCGGGTTTTTCTCCGGGGTCAGTTCGCACCGGTCGCGGCCGCTTCGTCCCCGGGTATCGTCTTCGATCATCTTCTGCTGGAGCACCAGGGCCACCCCGGCCATGGTCAGCGCCGCTGCAAAGGCGAGTCGGACGCCGGCTTTCTCCCCCCAGATGCCGATGAAAAGCCCCCCGAGCACCGGGCCCAGGGCCATGGGGATGCGCCGGACCATGGAGTGCATGCTCACGCCCATGGTGCGCTTGCTCACGGGGAGCACGTCGTAGATCAGGCTCAGGGTGGCCGGGGCCGAGATGGCCGACCAGGAGATGAACAGCACCGCCCCGGCCAGCAGCGCCTGCCAGGTGGGGGCGACGATGGCCAGGGCGAAGCCGGCCATGGCCACCAGGTTGAAGACCAGAAGCGATTTCTTCGTGCCGACCCGGTCTGCGAGATAGCCCCCCGGAAACGAGTACAGGGCCGAGAGCAGGTTGTCCATGGCCTGGAGCAGCCCGACGGCCACCGCCCCCCCGCCCAGGGCCAGGATGTAGATGGGCAGAAAGCGCTCGGCCATCCGCTCGCCCATCCCCACCAGCACCACCATGGCCAGCACCCCCACGGTGCTTTTCTGGAGGCCGAGAAAGCCGGAGATCCGCACGCCGTGCGCCTTCAGGGCCTCGAATGCCGCCGGATTTTTTTTCACGATCCGCTCCCCAACATCGCCGGTTGCCGTCGGGAAAGAAGGCGAAAAATGTCTCACCCCACCCTTTTTCATGCCGGCATGATCCGAATTCCTTCCGGATTTTCCCGGTTCGGGGTCCGGGGCCGGCTGATCAGGTCCAGCATGACGGATTGGGGCGCTGAGATCAATCGGAACCTGTCGTCGGCAGCCGGCATGCCATCTTGCCGCGGCGGGTCGGCACGCATGGATCTTTGCCGCCGCATCGTCTCGTTGTACACCGGGTGCACCAACGATGTGAAGCTGCGCCTGGCCGCCACCATGCCGGCAAAGGGGCCCAATATACCGCTTCCCGAAGCCCGTTTTGCCCTGCTGCCGTCAAGCCGCTCGGATCAAAACCCGGCGCCTTGGGGCGGGGGCGGCACCTCCCCATTGTCTTATCGCACCGCCCGGGCCAGAAGGGCCGAACGCCGGGGGAGAAGCAGCGCCAGGGGGATGGTGCTCAGGAAGAGAAGCCCGAAAACCCACGACACATCGTTGTAAGCCAGCATGGTGGCCTGATGGTTGACGGCCATGTTGGCAAGCGCAAGGGTTGTTTTGGACGCGTGCACCGGCGGGACTCCGGCGCGGGCGAGAAGGGCCGCACCCGCCCGGGCGTAAGCCTCCAGGTTCGGGTTGAAGGCGGTAACATGGGAGACGAGGCCGGCTCTGTGGATCTGCACCCCCCTTGCCACCAGGGTAGCGGCAAGGGCGTAGCCGATGTTTCCGCCCACCCGTCGGGCCAGGGTGTATAAACTGGTGGCGTTGGTCATGTCCGGCCGGGGAACGGTGGAAAGCGAGACCGTGGAGATGGTGACAAAGATGAACGGAAGGCCGATGCCCATCACGAGCAAGGTGGGCACCAGGTTCCAGAAACCCGCATCGAGGGAAAGCCGCGAAAGGTCCCAGTAGGACCAGGAGACCACCGCGATGCCGAACAGCACCAGGAACCGGGCGTCGAGGTGCCTGTAAAGCCGTCCGGCCACCGGCATGAAAATGATCAGCATCACGGCCCGGGGGGCCAGCACGAGTCCGGCCTCGAAGGCCGGATAGCCGAGCAGCTCCTGAGTGAACTGGGGGAGGATGAAGGTGGTGCCAAAAAGGGCCACGCCGAAAACGATCCCGATGGCGGACCCCAGCGTCAGCGGAAGATTGCGCAGAATCCGGAAGTTGATCACCGGCTCGTCGGTCTTTAGCTCCCACCAGACCAGAACCAGCGCGGCTGCGACGCTGACGGCCGTTCCCGCCGTGATCAGGTCCGATTCGAACCAGTTTTCCGCCTGGCCCCGCTCCAGGACGATCTGCAATCCGGTCAGAGCGACGGCCAGCAGGCCGATCCCCGCCCAGTCGATCTTCTGGATTCCCCTCCTCAGGTAGGGCGGGTCTTTGACAAAGGATCCGACCAGGGTGATTCCCAATAGGCTGACCGGCACGTTGATAAAAAAAATCCAGGGCCATCCGTATTGATCGGTGAGCCAGCCGCCCAGGATGGGCCCGATGGCCGGTGCGAGCACCACGCCCATGCCGTAGACCGCCATGGCCATCCCCTGTTCCTCGACCGGGAAGCTCTCGCGCAGGATGGCCTGGGAAACCGGGATCAGCGATCCGCCGCCGAGGCCTTGCAGCACGCGGTAAAAGAGAATCTGCGGAAAGGAGCGGGCCGTGCCGCAGAGAATGGAGCCCAGGGTGAAAAGACCGAAAGACCACAGGTACAGCCGCTTGCGCCCGATCAGCGTGCTCCACCAGCCGGACATGGTGACCATGATGATTTCCGCGATGCTGTAGCTGGTCGCCACCCAGGTGATGGAGGAAAGATCCTGGCCGAATGCGCCCATCATGTGCGGCAGGGACACGTTGACGACGCTGATGTCCATGACCGCCATGAATGCGCCGAACATCACGGTACAGGCGATCAGCCATTTGTTGACGGCGACCGCAGGTTCGGCCGGGGAGAGGGGCTCTGCCGTCGTTGCCGCCCCGCTCATTTTACCGATCCGACGGTCCTGCCGTCTGTCTTGCGCGCCGGGTCGGGGCGCGGTTTTGCCGACACATCGACCTCCGGAACGGCCGAAAGGCCCAGAACCAAACGGTGGCGCTTCAGCTGTTCGAGCCGGTCGAAGACGATCTTGACCGGCACCCGCTGGACCACCTTGATGAAGTTGCCCGTGGCGTTTTCAGGCGGCAGCAGGCTGAATCGGGCACCCGTGCCGTGCTGGATGCTGTCGACATGCCCGGCAAAAGCCACGTCAGGATAGGTATCCACCCGGATGGTGGCCGGCTGCCCCGGGCGCATCCGGGTCAGCTGGGTTTCCTTAAAATTGGCCGTCACCCAGACCTCGGGGGGGATGACGGCCATCAGCTCTTGCCCGGCCTGGACAAAGGCGCCTTCTTCCACGGTCTTGCGGGTGACATAACCGTCGACCGGAGAGACGATTTTCGTGTAGGAGAGCTGAAGCCTGGCCTGCTCGAGTTCGGCCGCCGCGCGATCGATGTCAGCCCGGGAAACCTCCGCCCGGGAATGGCTCTGCTCCACCTGCTGGGGGGCTGCTTGCGCCGAATGAAGACGGGCAAGGCTCTGGACCTGCTGAGCCCTTCGGGCGTCGAGCTGCGCGCGGGCCTGGCGCAGATTATCCGCTGCGGCGGACAGGGCGGCCGCGGCTTGATCGACCATGGCCTTTTGGGTGTCGATCTTTTGCTGGGCTGCGGAAAGCGCTGCCGCCGACATTCCTTCCGTGGCCACGGCATGATCCAGCTGCTGTCCGCTGACCGTTCCGTTTTCGGCCATTTTCCGAATGCGCTTCAGGTCCATGGCGTCGCGCCGGTGGGCAGCCTCTTCTGAAGCCGATTCGGCCTTGGCCTGGGCCAGGGCGGCCCTGGTAAGGGCGAGCTGAGCCCGCGCCTGATCCTGCAGGCTCTGGGCAGCGGCGACCTGGGCTTCACCGTTTTTCACGCCGGCTTCGGCCGCGGCCACGGCGGCCTGCGCTTCGTCCAGCCCCGCCGAGGCCGAGATCCGAGTCAGCGACACCTCGATGTCGCCGGACCGTGCGGCCGCCCTGGCCGCATTCAGTGCGGCAAGGGTCGCATCGCGCCTGGCCTCGAAATCTTTTGGGTCCAGCTTGAGCAGCAGTTCTCCCTTGTGGACCCACTGGTTGTCTTCGACGGCGACCGTCGCCACATAGCCGCTGACCCGTGGACAGATCGGGACCACCGATCCGTCGACAAATGCATCGTCGGTCGATTCATGGGAAAGCGCGTGCAGCAGATACGGCACCCCAAGGGCCAGGGCAAAAACCGCCAGCCCGGCCCCGGCATACAGGATCATCCGCCGGCGCATGTGGTTGGAGGCCTTGCGGCCGGTTTTGTCAACCGATCCGGTATCGGTCGTTTTTTCGTCTGTCTGCCCCATTGGTCATCCATCCTTGAAACTTCACAAAAAAGGATTGAACACACCCTGCAGCCAGCTGCAGTCCCGCCGAGGCGGGATTCTACCGTAAGGTGTTCCGCCGATTTAGATTCGTTCGCCACCCCGCAGCCCCGCAAAGCGGGGTTTCCGCCTCGCTCCAACAAGCTGCGGGGAAGGCTATCGCCGGCGCGGTTCCGCAGCCATCACGCCCGTTCCTTTTGCGACTGGAGGAAGGCCAGCACAAAGCCGAGAATGTGGCCGGTCAGTGTCGAGGCGTCGGTTGACTCGATGCCGTCAAACATCATCGAGCGCACGCATCCGGGAATAAACCGTGCGGTCATTTCCGGGTGCGGGTCTTCAAAGACGCCCCGATCGATCCCGTCCCGGATCACCGATTCGATCAGACGCCTCAGCTCCCGGCGCTTTTCGTCCCAATGGTCCCGGCCCACGGTATGGCGTTCGGAAACCGTGCGCATCAGCTCGAAGTGGTGGGGGTTTTGATAGGCGAAGTCGACCATCTCCTCGACAACCGCCCCCAGGTTTTCTGCAGGATCGCGATCCGGCCCGCCGATTATCGCCTGAAGCCTTATCAGCAGATCGGAAAACCCGCTGTAAAGTACCGAAAAATAGAGGTCTTCCTTGCTTTTGAAATAGGTGTAGACGGTCCCCTTGCCCACGGCAGCCGCCACGGCGACATCACTTAAGAGCACCTTGTGAAACGGCTGGGCGGCAAACAGTTTTGCCGCCGCCGCAAGGATTTTGGCCCGCTTTTGTTCATCGAGCACCTGCATGGCGACCCTCCGTGATGATGACTCCTTTCAGGTGAAGATCACGCCGGGCTTTAGCGCCGGCAAGGCGACCGCCCCCATCAGGGAAGAATCCGGTTTGCCAGGCGGCCGCCGGGGGAAAAAGCGTTTGCAAACGGAAAATTCCGGCGCCCACGGAAGCCTGGGAATAGTCTTGGGGCGGTCTCCAATACCGACCAGCCGGTTTTGACATCTTCATAATCATCCAAATTCGGCCGCTGTCAAGTGCTTCTGCGAAATGTTCGCCCCTCTTTTTTCTGCCCGGGCTGAAAATCGGCCGAACGGGTTCTTTTCACCCGCTCCGGGCGTTCCGATGGTTGGGCCCGATACCACCCATTTTCAAATCCGTTTTGAAACTGGCCCAGGGCGCAAAATTGCTCTATAAATGGCGGAGGAATCGATCACCGGTAAACGAAGCAAACCCCGAAAAAAGGAGGTGGGCATGCCACAGACCGATTATCGACCCGGGACCCCATACGAATACCCCCTGATCATCAAAAAGCTGCTCAACACCCCCCTGATCTATGCCCCCGACCAGGAAATCGTCTATCGGGACAAATACCGTTGCACCTATCGGGACCTCTACGGCCGGATCCAGCGCCTGGCCGGCGGCCTGCGAGACATGGGAATCGAAGGAGGCGACACGGTGGCCGTCTTCGACTACGACAGCCACCGTTTCCTGGAGTGCTTTTTCGCCGTTCCTATGATGGGGGCGGTCCTGCAGATGGTCAACTGGCGCCTGTCGGCCGACCAGATCCGCTACACGCTGAACCACGCCGAGGCCAAGGCGATCCTCATCAACGGCGACTTTCTGCCCATTCTGGAAAAGATCTGGGACACGCTCGAACACGTGAAATCGGTGGTGATCATATCCGAAGACGGCGCCGCGCCCGCCACCCCCGTCCCCGTGGTTTCGACCTACGAGGAGATGCTGGCGGCAGCGCCCCCCCACTACGACTTTCCCGACCTGGACGAAAACACCAAGGCCACCACGTTTTACACGACCGGAACGACCGGGGACCCGAAGGGCGTGCACTTCACCCATCGGCAGCTGGTCCTTCACACCTTCGGCGTCGCCCTGGCCACCGGCTCCTACGATACCATCGGCCGGTTTCGCTCCGGGGACGTCTATATGCCGATCACGCCCATGTTCCACGTTCACGCATGGGGGATCCCCTACGTGGCCACGCTGCTGGGGACAAAACAGGTCTATCCGGGCAAGTACGAGCCGGAAATGCTGCTCAAGCTGGTCCTCACCGAAAAGGTGACCTTTTCCCACTGCGTGCCGACGATCCTCCAGATGATCGTGGCCAGCCCCGCCGTCCAAAAACTCGACCTGTCCCGTTGGAAGGTCATCATCGGAGGTTCCCAGCTGACCCGGGGCCTGGCCAAAGCCGCGCGGGATCTGGGCATCACCGTCTACACCGGCTACGGCATGTCGGAGACCTGCCCGGTGATCA
>JASFPT010000016.1:0-29953 GCA_050115795.1 Desulfobacterales bacterium | reverse complement strand
TCGAGCTTCGGGTGCCGTTTTTCGACACCGGCATGATCGACCTGGGCATGAGAATCTCGCCTGCCCTGAAAATCCGGGAGCACCACGGACACCGGATGGAAAAATGGATTTTGCGAAAAGCCTTTGCCCGAACCGGTCTTCTACCGGATGAGATTCTATGGCGCTACAAGGTGCAATACACCCAGGGCGCCGGCTGTGAAAGCCTCGGCGAGCGGCTGGCGGAACGAGAGATTTCCGACGAAGAACTGGAAAAGATCCGCGCCGAAAACCCGGCGGCCGTCATCAACAGCAAAGAGGCCGCCTACTATTTCAAGATCTTCCGGAAAACCCACCCCCAGGACTCGGTGCTCAAATCAATCGGGATATGGACCGGCTTCGATTTCGCTGAGGAGCGGGCCCCGGTGCGCGGCACCCTGGACGGTTCCTGGACACCGGCAATATCATAACGATCAAACCGCAAAGACGCGAAGGACGCAAAGAACCATCATTTGATTTTTAAAGAGAACCCCTCTTTGCGGCCTTGGCGCCTTTCCGGTTCCCTTGTTTGAAGGAAGGAAAGCAAATGCCGACCCTGTTTGAAGAGACCACCGTCAACGGGATGACGCTGAAGAACCGACTCGTTCGGTCGGCCACCTGGGAAGGGATGTGTGCGCCCGACGGCCGGCCGACCGAAAAGCTGGCTGCCTGCTACGCTGCCCTTGCCAGGGGCGGAGTCGGCCTGATCATCACCGGATTTGCCTTCGTCAGCCCGGAAGGAAAGCAGATGCCCGGGAAAATGGGCCTTCACACCGAAGCCTTTGCCGAGGATTTCAAGCAGCTGACCGCCGCGGTCCATGAGGCAGGGGGCGTCATCGCCGTCCAGCTCGTTCATGCCGGCGGCCAGACTTCTTCAAAAACGATCGGGCGGCATCCGGTGGCGCCCTCATCGGTGAAGGTCGACCAGTTCCCGGAGCCGCCCGAGGCCCTGACCAAGGGGGAAATCGAACGGATTGTGGATGCATTCGGTGAAGCGGCCGGGCGGGCCAAGCGATACGGCTTTGACGGGGTCCAACTCCACGGCGCCCACGGCTATCTCATCAACCAGTTTCTTTCCCCCCTGACCAACCGCCGGGACGACGAATACGGCGGCCGGATCGAAAACCGCTGCCGGTTTCTGTTCGAGGTGTACGACAGGGTCCGGACGGCGGTGGGACCGGGTTTTCCGGTCCTGATCAAGCTCAATGCTGCAGACAACCTCGTGGGGGGCCTTGAGGTCGAGGATGCGCTGTTTGCGGCAGCGGCCCTGGGCCAGAAGGGAATCGACGCCATCGAGGTGTCGGCCGGAACCCCGGCTTCCGGCCTCAAGGGCCCGGCTCGGGCAAGGATTGACCGGCCCGGCCGGGAGGCTTACCATCTGGGGCACGCCCGGAAGGTCAAGGAGAGGGTCGAATGCCCGGTGATGGTGGTCGGCGGCTTTCGCTCTGTTGAAACGGTTGAAAAAGCGGTCGGTGAAACCGGCATCGATTACGTCTCTATTGCCAGGCCGCTGATCCGGGAGCCGAACCTGCCGGCCCGCTGGTATTCAGGCGACCGCAGCCCGGCAGCGTGCATCTCCTGCAACGGCTGCTTCAAGCCCGGTCTTGAAGAAGGCGGCATCTATTGTGTGGCCGAAAAAAAGAATCGAAAACAAAAGGAGGGAAAAAAATGACCAAGGCAGATCGAGAAAAACGGAAGAAAAAAGTGATCGAGGTGCTGAACAAGGCCCGCTCCATGGAGTTGCACGCCATCGGCCAGTACATGAACCAGCATTACAACCTCGATGACATGGACTACGGGGAGCTGGCTGCCAAAATCAAGCTGATCGCGATCGACGAGATGCGCCACGCAGAGATGTTTGCCGAACGGATCAAGGAGCTGGGGGGCGAGCCCACCTCCGATCTGGCCGACAAGGTGCAAAAAGGTCAGAAGGTCGAGCAGATGTTTGCCTTCGATTCCGGCCTGGAAGACAACACGGTCGACGTCTACAACGGATTTCTGCAGATTTGCCGGGAGAACGGCGACAGCGTTACGGCGAAGGTTTTCGAGCAGATCATCGACGAGGAGCAGGAACATTTCAACTACTTCGACGCCGTGGACAACCACATCGACAACCTGGGCCAGGTCTACCTGGCCAAAATCGCCGGCACATCGTCTGCCACCGGCCTCAATACCCAGGGGTTTGTCGCCCGCCAGGGCGGGGAGCCGGCCGAATAATAAAATCGCCGTCGCGATTTTATGACTGTTTCGCGTTCCGAGAAACAAAACCAAAATTTCGGTTCGAGAAAGTAGGTTTTCCGGTCTCGCCCGCCCCGCAGCAGCTGCGGGGCAAGCTGTGGCGGGCATCCTGTTTTTATGCAACCGGTTTTTGCCGCAGGACCTCCGCCAGGTTCTGAGGTCCTGCGGCGTTCTTGCCGGCGGGGGCCTCCACCCGGCCAAAAGGCAGCATGATGATTCCAGAAGCCGTCTGCTTCGACTACCGGGGGACCCTGGTCGATCATCGCACCGACGGGCAAATCCCCGGAACGGCGGAGCTGCTGGACCTGCTGGTAAAAAAGAAGGTACGCCTCGCCGTGGTGAGCCGGTTTCCGCCCGACTTGCTCGAAGAACGCCTTGGGCCGTTGAAGGCCTATTTCGGCAAAAACGTGTTTTCCAGCAGCAAGGGAACCAAGCTGGACTGCATCCGGGCATTTGCCGCCGACTTCGGTTGTTCCGACCTCTCCCGCATCTGCTTTGTGGACGACAAGCCCGCCAACCTGCTTCCGGTGGTCCGGGGCTCCCGCATCCGGGTCATCGGGTTCAAAGGAAGCAACAAGTATCCGGAAACCGCTCAGGCCTGCAAAGCCGCCCGCATTCCCTTTGCCGATTCGACCGAACGGTTAGAGCAGCTCATTCTGGAAGCCTAACCGCCGCTCCCGGCTTTCCATCCTTGCACCCCCCTTCCCACCATTTTGATGCATCTGTCACTGTTACGATGGACGGTTTGCTCTATTGGAGACCAGGCCCTATATTTAGAGACTGTCTGGGGTGTTTGTGCAATGCGAAGCTTTCACAAAATCGCGGAAGCGATTTTATCTGGAGAAACGCCGATGGAAGATACGAAACGTCACTATGAAAAGGCCGCCTTCGCCGGCGGGTGCTTCTGGTGCACCGAGTCGGACTTTGAAAAAGTGGACGGCGTGGTCGAAGTCATCTCCGGCTACACCGGCGGGCACAAGGAAAATCCGACCTACGAAGAGGTCTGTTCCGGGAGAACCGGCCATTACGAGGCCGTACAGGTCGTCTACGATCCGGAAAAAGTCAGCTATTCACAGCTGCTGGAGATCTTCTGGCGCCACATCGACCCCACCGATTCCGGAGGGCAGTTCGTGGACCGGGGAAGCCAGTACCGCAGCGCGATCTTCTACCACGACGAAGAACAGAAAACGGCGGCCGAAGAATCGAAACGCGCGCTGGCGGCCTCCGATGTTTTCAGGCGCCCGATCGTCACCGAAATTCTCCCCCTGGACCGTTTCTATGATGCCGAAGAATACCACCAGGACTACTACAAAAAGAGCCCGACCCGGTACCAGATGTACCGGTACGGCTCCGGCCGGGACCGGTTTCTGGAACGGGCCTGGGCCCAAATCGAAAAAATCCGGGAGAAGAAAGACGATGCGCCGCGGTACACCCGGCCCGACGAAGAAACCCTCCGGGCCCGGTTGACCGACCTCCAGTACCGGGTGACCCGCAAGGGAGCCACCGAGCCGCCTTTTCGCAATGAATTCTGGGACAACAAGAAGCCCGGGCTCTACGTGGATCTGGCCTCCGGCGAGCCGCTGTTCAGTTCGGCGGACAAATTCGATTCGGGCACCGGATGGCCCAGCTTCACCCGCCCCCTGGAGCCGGATCACATCGTGGAAAAAACGGACCGCAGCCTGTTCATGACCCGGACCGAGGTCCGGAGCCGCCACGGCGACTCCCACCTGGGCCACGTCTTTCCAGACGGTCCGCCCCCCACCGGCCTGCGCTACTGCATCAATTCCGCAGCCCTTCGTTTCGTGCCGAAAGAGGACCTGTCATCGGAAGGCTACGGGGAATATAAAGATAAACTGTAAGGGTCCTGGGTCTTTTGTTTTCAACGTCGGATGAACCGGACTTACCCGGGCGGGCGTAAAGCCCGCCCCCACGCCGCCTCGATTCTCCCGGACCATGTCGGGGCGGGGTTTACCCCCGCCCGATTCGCAGGTTTCGAGCCCACCCGATCCTTGATCGTTCCTCCCGGGATCAATGTAAAATTATTTCGGAACGAATGTGCACATTTGTTTTTACGTTGACATTTACATTTTTCCGCTCTACGCTTTGTCCAACACGCCGCGCCGCAGAATCCGCCCTGCGGCGTCGGCCGGTTCCCCGGACGCCTCCCCCGGCCCGGGGAACCGGCCGGATCGGCAAAACGGCCTCGTTGCCAAACCTCTTCGGATTTCAATGGATACGGGCGGGGACAAACCCCGCCCCCACCTGCCGCGTGGCGACGGCCTCGCAGGGGCGGGCTTTACGCCCGCCCGCGCGGCGTTTCATCAGGAGAACAACCCCATGCGCCCCGAACCGACGCCGAAGCAAAAAGAGGTTCTTGACTACCTGGAAGCAGAAATCGCCCGCACCGGCGAAGCGCCCAGCCTCCGGCAGGCGGCCGGGGACCTGGGGGTCAGCCATGCGGCCGTGGCCCAGCTCATCCGGGCCCTGGAACAGAAGGGCTACCTCCGCCGGGACGGGCGCTACGGCCGACGGATCTACCTGCTCAACCGGGCCCGGGAGGCCGCCGCCGTCCAGCGCTGGCGGCAGGTGCCGATCATCGGTCGGATTACGGCGGGCCTTCCCCTTTACGCCCAGCAGGAATGGGACGGAACCCTGGTGGTCGACCGCGCCGTGTTCCGGGGGGAAAACCTGTTCGCCCTCCGGGTTTCGGGGGACTCCATGAAAGACGCCGGCATCCTCGACGGCGACCTGGCCGTGTGCGAACCGCGCCAGTACGCCGAAAGCGGCGAGATCGTGGCCGTCCTGGTCGGCGGCGAAGAGGCCACGGTCAAGCGCTTCTTTGTTCGCAAGGACCACGTTGAGCTGAGACCGGAAAACCCGGCTTACCCCCCCATGCGCTACGGCTTCGGGGAGGTGCTGGTCCAGGGCAAGGTGGTGGGGATTCAGCGGGAGATGAAATAGTTTCAGGTTTCAGGTTTCAGTGAGCATCTCTTTTGTCCGTTAACGTATCAAATTGGGAGGAGGACGCTATGGCAACTATCAGACGATTCGAGGATATCGATGCCTGGAAAAAGGCCGGGGAGTTAAGCCGGAGAATCTATCGAATTACATCTGGAGCGGCTTTCAAAAAGGATTTTCGCTTTCGGGATCAGATCAGGGCAGCCGTTATTTCCGCAATGTCAAACATCGCGGAGGGTTTTGAGCGCGACGGAAAGAAAGAGTTTTTGCAATTTCTTTCAATCGCCAAGGGATCCGTCGGAGAAGTTCGATCCCAGCTATATGTTGCGTTGGACATCGGCTACATCGATTCGGAAAAATTCAAGGAACTCTATCCGCTCACCTTAGAAATCAGTCGATTGCTCTCCGGCTTCATCCTTTATCTGCAGGAAACACCGTATGCAGGTTTGAAGTTCAGAAAGGATAGCCATCCTACGGCCTGAACTTGAAACTTGAAACGTAAACAAGACTTCTCCCAGAAACTGTGGCCACCCCTTTCCGAATACAGCCCCCGGAGTCTGGTTGTCGAATTTTTGTCGGCACCAGCGGCTATTCCTACACCGAGTGGGCCGAAGCCGGCTTCTACCCGGCGGGCACCCGGACCATCGACATGGTCGGGATCTACGCCCGGCATTTTCCCGTCACCGAACTCAACTACACCTGGTACCAGATGCCCAAGGCCGGCGCCGTGGAGCGGATGTGCGCCAGGGCTCCGGCGGGTTTTCACTTCACCGCCAAGCTGACCCGGACCCTCACCCACGAGGTCGACCCCCACGGCTGGCGCAGCGAGGCGGCCCGCTACCGGGACGGGATCGCCCCCCTTCTTCAGGCCCGGCGGCTGGAGGCCGTCCTGGTGCAGCTTCCCCCCGGCTTCCGCCGCCGCCCGGAAAGCCGCCGCTACCTGGCCGCCCTGCTCGACGAGCTGGCCGGTCTGCCGGTGGCCGTGGAGTTTCGCCACGCATCCTGGGCCTCCGACCGGGTCTTTGCCGAACTTGCCCGGCGCAGCGTCGCCCTGGTGGCGGTGGACACCCCGGCGCTGCCGGAGCTTTTCCCGTCCACCGACATCGTCACCCATCCGGATTTTTTCTACGTCCGTTTCCACGGCCGCAACGCCCGCGGCTGGCGCTCGGGCAACATGCAAAAGCAGTTCGACTACAGCTATACCGAGGCGGAGCTGGGAGACTGGGTGGAAAAACGGATCGGAAAGATGGCCGCCTCGGCCCGGAGGGGGCTGATCTTTTTCAACAACCACGTCCGGGCCCAGGCGCCGAGAAACGCCCAGATGCTGATGGAACTCCTGGCCTCCAAGGGGATGATGGAGGCACCCGGAGAACTTTCCGAAAGGAAGGGCCCAGCCGCCGGACGATAGGATGGCCAAGATGAAGATTGAAAAGCGGCCTCGTATTCAAAGATGTGCTTTGGAAAAATTTTTCTCTTTTCTACGTTCCTTTTCTTTGCTCGCCCAAAGAAAAGGAACCGAAAAGAAACGGCGCCCTGCGTCCCGCTTCTCCCTGCGCTTCTCGAAACCGGCGGGCCCTTCAAGAACTCGGCCCCCAAAAAACGGGGACCTCAGACAGCTTGAAGGGCTGATCCGCCTGTTTCTTGCGATGCTCAGCGCGGGACGATGGGTTCTATCCCACCAGCTGTTTTTTTCGCCGTTTTACAAACTCCATCGAAGAAACTTTGAAAGTTCATCCGAAAAGGGGGCCGGATTTTATCTTTCCCTTCGTGACACGCCGAGCATCGCAGAAGCGGGCGATCAAGGAGCTGTGGCTGTCTGAGCCCCGCCGCAAGGCGGGGCGAGTTCCACAGCGACCGCCCGCTTCGAGAAGCACAGGGCAGCCCGAAGGGCCGCGTCGCGCGGGCGATTTCTTTTGGTTCGTTTTCTTTCTCGTGAAAGAAAATGAACAAATTTGTTCTGAATATCCTGAAAAAATGCAGGGAATGGACAATTCTTTTCTTCTCCAGTCAAATTGGAGAAAACAAAAATACTCCTGTGGAAAGAAAGATCATCCATCTCAACGTGGCCGATTTCGCCGTGGCCGTGGAACGGGTTCTCGACCCCCGGCTTTGCGGCCGGCCGGTCATCATCGCCGCCGAGGGAAGCGCCCGGGCCGCCGTCTACGACATGAGCGACGAGGCCTTCGCCGCCGGAGTCCGGAAAGGAATGCTTTTTGTGCAGGCAAGACGCCGCTGCCCGGATGCAGTCGTTCTTTTTCCCCGCCCGCACTGCTACGAGCGGGCCATGGGCGATCTTTTCCGCCGGGCCCTGCCCTTTTCTCCCCGGGTGGAGCCGGGCGAGCGCGACGGCCACCTGTTTTTGGACGCCACCGGCACCGACAGGCTTTTCGGACCGGCCGTGGACGTGGCCTGGCGGTTGCAGCGACAGGTCCGGTCCGAGATGGGCCTGAACCCGATCTGGTCGGTGGCCCCCAACAAGCTCACCGCCAAGGTGGCCAGCCGTCTGGTCAAACCCAACGGCGAGTACGTGGTCGGCGCAGGGGAAGAGGCCGCCTTCCTGTCGCCCCTGCCGCTTCACCTGCTGCCCGGCATCGAACCGCCCGACCTGCGGCTCCTTTCCGACGTCAACCTGACCCGGGTGTTTCAGGCGGCGGCCCTGGATCCTGCCCAACTGGCCACCTTGCTTGGCCGCCGGTCGGAATTTGTCTTTGCCGCCGTCCGGGGAATCGACGATGCACCGGTACTGCCGGCCGGGCAACCGCCCCCGGCGGTCGCCGTCGATCACGAATTTCACACCGACACCAACGATGCACCAGCGATCGAAGGCGCCCTCTACGCGCTGGTGGAAGCGGCCGGCGCCCGGCTCCGCCGCCTGGGCCGGACAACCCGCCGGATCACGCTCGCCGTAAACTACGCCGACGGAGTTCGGCGGGTCCGCCGGCGCATCGTCACACCGGCCACCGCCAACGATCCGACCCTGTATGATGCGGCCCGCACCGTGCTGTTTTCGGCCTGGAACCGCCGGGTCCGGGTCCGCCGCCTCCGCCTGGTCTGCGACCGGCTCGTCTTTCCTCCGGCCCAGATGTCCCTGTTCGACCAGGACGCCAACGCCGACAAGGAGAAGCTGGTCGGCGCCCTGGACCGCATCCGGGAGCGCTTCGGCTCCGACGCGATCCGGGTCGGCCGCACGCTGGCGGCATAAAGAAGGGTCAAATGGAATCTTTGTCAGAAGCTGCCGGAGAAGGAGAAATACCGGTTGAAGGACCGAATGCTCAGGGCTTCCCGATCGGCACCGGCATGCATCGCAGAGGGTTACGGACGATTTCACTTCAAGGAAAGCATCCCATTCTGCCGCCAGGGCGGGGCTCTCTTTACGAACTGATCGACCATGTTCTCGTGGCGGAAGCATGCGATTACATCGACGCTGACCTTCAAGAACACCTGGTTTTTGAAATCAAAGCCGCCATCCGTCTTCTAAACGGCTACATCAAGTACCTCAGAGCCCGAACGAACAAGGAGCCCTCTTATTCCCCATCAACCATTTAACCATTTGACCAATCAACCATGACCCCCCTCGCCGTCCACTCCCACTACTCCCTCATGCGGGGCACCGCCTCTCCGGCCCGGCTCTGCGCCCGGGCCCGGGAGCTGGGGTATCGGCAACTGGCGCTGACCGACACCGACAACCTGTACGGGCTGTGGCCGTTTCTGGCCGCCTGCAAAAAAGAGGGGCTCTCTCCCGTCGTGGGCGCCGAGGTCACCGATCCGACCGCCGGAAAACGCGCCGTGTGCCTGGTCAAAACCGCCGGAGGCTATGCCAACCTGTGCCGCCTGCTCACCGCCCGGCACATGGCCCCGGATTTTTCCCTGCAAACCGCCCTGCCGCCGCTGGCCCCAGGGCTTGCCGTCCTTACCGACGACCCGTACCTTCTGACGCGCTGGGCCGGGGCCGGGGTCGACGTCTGCGGGGCCGCCTGCGGCCGCCCCCTCCCCCCCGGCCACCGGCTCCGGAAGGCGGCCGACCGGTGGAACGTGCCGATCGCCGCGGTGCCCGAAAGCCTTTTTCTCTTCCCCGAAGAGTTTCAGACCCACCGGCTGCTGCGGGCCGTGGACAACAACACCTGCCTGTCGCGGCTTTCCCCGGCCGACACCGCCGGGACCGAGGCCTGGCTGGCCGGCCCCGAAGAATACCGTCGGCGGTTTGCCGCATCTCCGGAGGCGATCCGGGCCACGGCGCAGATCGCCGGGCGGATCGAATTTACCGGCCCTTCTTTCGGCATCGTTCTTCCCCCCTGGTCGGGCGGCGACGCACGGGGCGTCCTTCGGCGCAACGCGTACCAGGGCGCCCGCCGCCGCTACGGCGCCGAACTTTCCGAACCGGTGGTCGAGCGCCTGGAACAGGAGCTTGCCGTCATCGAGCAGATGGGTTTTTCCAGCTATTTTCTGATCGTGGCCGACATCGTCGCCCAAAGCCCCCGCACCTGCGGCCGCGGATCGGGGGCGGCCTCCCTGGTGGCCTACTGCCTCGGGATCACCAACGTCTGCCCGATCAAACACAACCTCTACTTCGGCCGGTTTCTCAACCCGGGCCGCAAGGACCCGCCCGACATCGACGTCGACTTTGCCTGGGACGAGCGCGACGACGTGCAGGCGGCGGTGCTGGCCCGTTTTTCCGGCCGGGCGGCCATGGTCTGCAACCACGTCCTTTTTCAGCCGCGGATGGCCATCCGGGAGACGGCCAAGGTCTTCGGGCTTCCCGAAACGGAGATCGGCCGCATCACCCGGCGCCTGCCGTCCTTCTGGCGTTTGCACGCGGTCGACGGCGAACTGCTGGCGCAGATCCGCCGACGGCCCGAGGCCCGGAACGTGTCGTTTCCCGAGCCGTGGCCGGAGATTCTCGCCGCCGCCCGCAGGATAGTGGGCGTCCCCCGGTACCTGTCGGTCCACTCCGGCGGGGTGGTGATCACCCCGGAGCCGATCGACGTCTATGTCCCGATCCAGCGCGCCGCCAAAGGGGTCCCGATCCTGCAGTGGGAAAAGGACGGCACCGAAGAAGCCGGCCTGGTCAAGATCGATCTGCTGGGCAACCGGAGCCTGGGGGTGATCCGCGACGCCCTGGCCGACATCCGTGAAGGCGGAGACGAGCCGGCCGCGCCGGATGAAACCCGCTGGGAACCGGAGGACGATTTTGCCACCCAGGAGGCCGTGGCCCAGGGGCGGACCATGGGGTGCTTTTACATCGAAAGCCCGGCCATGCGCCTGCTGCAGCAAAAGACGAGGGTGGGCGATTTCGACCACCTGGTCATCCACAGCAGCATCATCCGGCCGGCGGCCAACGACTGCATCGCCGAGTACATCCGGCGGCTGCACGGGGGCGGTTGGGACCCGATCCATCCCCTGCTGGCCGACGTGCTCGACGAGACTTTCGGCATCATGGTCTACCAGGAGGATGTTTCAAAAGCGGCAACCGCCCTGGCCGGCTTTTCAGCGGCCGAGGCCGACGCCCTGCGCAAGGTGCTTTCCAAAAAGGACAAGGAGCGGGCCCTGGTCGACTATCGGGAGCGGTTTTTTACCGGGGCCCGGGCCCGGGGCGTGTCCGAGGACAAGGCCGAGGCGGTCTGGGAGATGATCCTGAGCTTTTCGGGCTACTCGTTTTGCAAGCCCCACAGCGCATCGTACGCCCGGGTCTCGTTTCAGGCCGCCTACCTGAAGGTGCATTTTCCGGCCGAATTCATGGCCGCGGTGATCAGCAACGGAGGCGGCTTTTACAGCGCCTTTGCCTATGTTTCCGAGGCACGCCGGCTGGGGTTGACGATCCTGCCCCCGGACGTGGAAGAAAGCCGGGTCCGGTGGCGCGGCAAAGCATCGGCGATCCGGGTGGGGCTTTCCGCGGTAAAGGGCCTGGGCGAGCAGACACAGGACCGGATCGTGGCCACACGAACCCGGAGGCCCTTTTCCGGGGCCGTCGACGTTTTCGAGCGGGTGCGGCCCGACGAGGCAGAGGCCCGGGCCCTGATCTTTTGCGGGGCCCTGGACCGGTTTTCGCCTGCAGGCAGCCGGGCCGCTCTGCTGTGGCAGTACGCCCGCTGGAAACAGGGGCGCGGCAAACAGCGGGGGCAGCCCTCCGATCCGCTGTTTGCCAGATCCGCACCCGGCGCGGACGCCGCCCCCCCGTCCCTGCCCCCGGAAGAACCGCTGACGAGGCTCCGGCGGGAGTTTTCCGTACTGGGATTTTTGTGCGACCGGCACCCGATGGCCCTCTACGCCGACTCGCCGAATGCGGCGGGGGCGACAAAGGCCTGCGACATTCCCGCCCGGGCCGGTAGCCGGGTGAAAACCGCCGGCTGGCTGATCACCGGCAAACGGGTCCGGACCAAAAAGGGCGATCCGATGGAGTTTCTCACCTTCGAAGACGAAACCGGGGTCGTGGAGACGACTTTTTTCCCGGAGGCCTATGACCGTTTCGCCCCGGTCATCGACTTCGGGAGACCCTACATTCTCTGGGGAAAGGTGGAGACCGACTGGGGGGCGGCCACCCTCACGGTGGACCGGGTTGCGCCGCTGCCGCGATTGGAGAAAACGCAAAAGTAGAAAGCCGCTGGCCTTCCCGCTTTCCCCTATCCGGTTATTGCCGGTTCAGCCGATTGATAAGGTTGCGGATTTTATCGGCCGTCAGCAAGGGGCCGCGTCGGACCAGGGTTCCCCGCCACAGCGGAAACTCCGTATACGGCCGGTCGTCGGTAATCTGACGGACACCGGCGAGGGTCTTTTTCAGCAAATCAGGCCCCATGAGATACATCTCCCGGAGATAGGCCGGATCCTTGAAGCGCTCGTTCCATTCGGACACGTCCGGGATTGCGGCCAACCTTCGGGCCAGATCCATCACCTGATCCGGGCGAAAGGCAAACGACCGGTGACCGCCGGTCAGAAAAAATCCGGGGGCGGAAAGCCCGCCCCACAGGCTGGCACCGGGAAAGACATTGACAAAGGTCTTCATGATCATCTCCAGTTCGCCGGGAGGGGAGGGCGGAAGCCAGAGGCAGACGACCCCGTCTTTGTGGATCCGCGATTTGCAAAGCTCGAGAAACTCCCGAGAGTAGAGATTGACCGTGCCCGCACTGAAAATGGGCGGTGCCGGGTCGATGGTGATCACGTCGTATCGTCTGTCTCGCACCAGAAGAAAATTGCGCCCGTCCTCTGCATAAAACCGCACCGATGGATGGGCGGCGACCGCCGCGGCATCCGGATGAAAATAAGGGAAACAGTCAAATACGTGGGGGACGATGTCCACGGCGTCGATCCGCTCCGGCACGATCGGAAACCGCGTTGCGGAGCGCACGGTGGTTCCCATGCCGAAACAGACGACGAGAACGTCTTTCGGTTCCGGCACCAGGGCCATCGGCAGGTGCGCCATCATCTTGGTTTCGGAGATGAGCACCGTCATTCCGACGCCGTCGATATACAGGTGGCGGGAAAGGGGATTGCTGGGTCTTCCAGCCGGCACGGTGGTCCCTGAAATTCCTTCGAAAACCTCGTAGACCTGGGCATCGGGCCCAAGAAGGATCTTTGCCTTTTCCTCCATCAGCGACCGGTACGGATCGCTGACAAACGCCGCCACGATCAGGAATCCGGCCGCCAGGGCCGCCCCGACCTTCGGCAGCCTTCCGCGCTCCTCACGGGGGCTGATCGCCATCAGAACCGCTCCCAGTGAAAAATTCAGCGCCGCAAGACCGATCAGGGTGTTGACGACACCCAACAGCGGGATCAGCAAAAACCCAGCCGAAAGACTGCCGAAAATGCTTCCGAGGGTGTTGGCGGCGTAGGCCCAGCCGGTTTCACGGCCCGGATGCATCGCGTCGGAGACCGAGCAGCGCACCGCCACGGGAAACTGCCACCCAAAGGCCACGGCCACCGGCAGAATCATGACCGGCGCCGACAGACAGTAGAACAAAAATCCGGAGCTGAATCCGTCAGAGGCATGCCCGAACTGGGTGTAGGCCACCAGCCCCGCCAGGATCAGCAAGCCGATGATCATCTCCAGCAAGGCGAACGCAACGACCGGCCTCCGCGCGGATGCGGCAGTTCTCGCCGAAAGCCAGCTGCCCGAAGCGATACCGACGAGAAACAATGCCAGCATGGCACTGAAGGCGTATATGCTCGTCTTCAGCGGCAGCATCAAGAGGCGGGTCCACAGGACTTCGCCGGCAAGTGCGGCAAAACCGCTTGCAAACAGGGCGATTCGGCACCAGGTGCGGATCGCCGGCGGATACGGACGAGGCAGAATCTGTTGTTCCGGTTTCCCGCCGCTTTCTTCGACGCCGGGGTATAGTCGGAACCGGCGATCCAGGCGAAGGACGAACCCGGCGGCCAGAAGGTTCAACAAAACGGCGGTCAGAAGCGTTGCGGTCTCTCCGACGGCGCCGATGAGAAGGTAACCGGCCGCCAGCACGCCGGTGACCGCCCCGAAGGTGTTGACCGCGTAGAGCCGACCCAGCGAGGGCTGAAAGGACTGGCGGGCATGGGTGATGAAGGTCATCAGAAGCGGCAGGGTCGCCCCCATCAGAGCGGCAGGAGCGATCAGGCAAACCGCCGAAAGGCCGGCCCGGGTGAGCATGCGGTAGGTCGCATCTGTGCCGAAGAGGCGATGGAGTTCGACGTAGACCCCGCCCAGGACCTGAATCACGGCAAACGAAGCAAGAATGGCGCTCAGGGCAATGGCGATCTCGATCATGGCGTAGGCCCGGAGCGGTCTTCGGAGCCGATCCGACAGCACGCCGCCCAGGTAAGCCCCGAGCGCCAGGCCCCCCATGAACACGCACAGGACCGTCGAGGTCGCTGGTGTCGTGGCGCCGAAAACCCGCGTCAGCATTCTCATCCAGAGAACTTCGTAGATCAGTCCGCTTGCGCCGGAAAGAAAGAAGGCCGCGTAAAGCAGACGTAACGAGGACGAGGTGCGGGACAACCACCGGGTCGTATTTCCAGCTTCCGGGGCGGGGTCGGTTCGGGGGCGTCGATCAGACATGGCTTCCTCGGAGAATCCTGGGTGGTCGGCTCGAGCATTTCCCGCAGCAGCCTTTCGGAGATCCGCTCGCTGTGCCGATTCAGGGGAATTTTCCTACCACATACCGATGCTGTAAATCAAATGCGGGGGGGTTCGGGGCGTCTCCGGTCTTCTGAAGATACCGGCCGGCGTTATCCTTCCGAGGGATTTTCGACCATCCGGACCGGCACCGGCGAAGCGGCGTCGAAATGGACATCGCGCTGGGGGAAGGGGATTTCGATGCCATTTTCGGTCAGCACGTCCCAGATGTTGAGCAGAACCCGGCTTCGGATATTGGCCACCCCGTTTTGGGGATCCTCGATCCAGAAGCGGAGCTCCAGATCCACGGAATTGTCCCCGAAACCTTTGAGCAGACACCGCGGTGCAGGATCGGTGAGCACCCGATCCATCCCTCGTACGGCATCGACGATCAGTTCGATGGCCTTGTGGGGATCGGCGTTGTAGGAGATGCCCACCGGCACCCGGATCCGGATCTTCCGGTTGGAAAAGGACCAGTTGATGACCTGCTGGGTGATCAGGTCTTCGTTGGGAATCAGATATTCTTTTCCGTCCCGGGTCACCACCGAGACGTAGCGCCCCCTCAGATCGGTGATCCATCCAAAGACGCCTCCCATCTCCACCACGTCACCGGGCTTGATCGATTTGTCCAGAAGCAAAATGATGCCGCTGATCAGGTTGGCCACCACCTTTTGCAGCCCGAAGCCGATGCCGACGCCAACGGCACCGGAAAAGACGGCAAGCACGGTCAGATCGATCCCCACCGAATTGAGCGCCACCACGAAGACCGCCACGAACACGGCAATCTTGATCACCTTGCTCAGCAAAACGTGGGTCGAAGGGGTGATCTCGGAAATCGACTGGAGCCGCCGCTCCAGATATCCGCTCAGGAGATTTCCCAGCCGCAGAAGCACCACCAGGACGATTGCCGCCTTGATCAGCGACAGCGCCGTGAGCCGGACCCTTCCCACCGAAAAACCGATATCCTGGAGCAGCATCAGGGTCGGGTTCAAAATTCCCAGGATGTTGAGCGCGGCGATCGTCCAGGCCGCGGCGGTCACCACCCTCGACCAGAATCGGCTCAGAATCAGCGAAGCCGCCAGTCGGATCACGATCCACGCGGTCAGCAGGCTCAAGGCCAGGCGAAGGATAAAGGTGTTCAGTTCGTAATGGACGAAAGCGATCTCAGACAGCCACAGGAACAAGGCGGCAAATGCCAGCGGGATCTGCTGAACCAGTGCGTTTACGATGCTGGCAAGGTAGCCGTTGCCTGGAATTCGGCCGTTGATATGCCCGGCGAGAAATCGCCTGATCCATTTGCCCACCAGAAGGCCGGCCAGCACCGCCGCGGCGGCGACGGCCGCCTGCAACAGGTTCCCCCAGACCAGCAGGTGGGTTTCGGCCCATCTCTTGACCTGCAAAAACAGCGTTTGCACGTTTTTTAGGGTAAACAACGATTCCATGAATGCACCTCTGGTGGCATTCAAGATAAGCTTGTTATGGACGTTTTAAAGGGTGGTGCACCGACCTGCGGCCCGCCGCCGGCTACCGGGCGCTTGAAACGATCCGCCAGCCGGGCTACGGTGCCCGTTGAAATGGACTTCGTATTCAAACCGATCGGTGTCGTTCGCTCCTGTTTTTCGGAAAAATTCGGCGTGCCCCGCCAATCCGGCCTGATTCCGGAAGCAACGGCCGACATCATGGTGTTTCCGCCCTACGGCGCCGAAGCGTCTCTGCGCGGCCTGTCTTGCTTTAGCCACATCTGGATCGTCTTCGTCTTTCACCTCAACGCGGATGGGCGTTGGTCGTCCACGGTCCGCCCGCCCCGGCTCGGCGGGAATCGGCGCATGGGGGTCTTTGCCACCCGCTCCGGGTTTCGCCCGAATCCGGTGGGGATGTCTGCCGTGCGCCTGGAAAAAATCGACCGCACTGGAGACGCATACCGGCTTCGTGTTTCGGGGATCGACCTGGTCGATGGTACACCGGTGCTCGACATCAAGCCGTATCTTCCCTATGCAGATCGCATCGAGGGGGCCCACGGCGCCTATGCCGGCGAGGCGCCGCCCCGATCGTTGAGCGTCACGTTTTCCCCGGAGGCCCGAGGCGCATTGGAGCGGATCGATGCCGTCCGCAGACGCCGGCTGACGTCTCTGATCGAGGCCGTGCTGGCCCTCGATCCCCGACCGGCCTATCGGCGGAGCGACTCCGGTCGGGTCTACGGTATTGCTGTGGACGGAATCGACGTCCGATGGCGGGTGAAAGGGACCCGAGCCCGGGTGGTGTCGATCCGCGCCGGGGCTGAACCGTTTGACCAATTTCCGGAGAAGCGCTAATCTCCCCGCCCATGGACTGGTCCGAACCGAGAAATTTCCGGGAGTGGCTATCCCGTCTGTTCTCGCTCCGTGCGATTTTGGTGCTCCTGGTCGCCTACAGCATCGTACTGGCCGAGCTGCGGTTCGACTGGGTCGAACAGGTGGTCGGCGCCTACCTTTCCAGAACCAACAACCTTCGCCCCCAGTACGGCGCAATCTGGGAAAAGGGTCAGGAAACGCTCGTCGCCCAAAAGACGCTGGAACAGATTGTCACCGACCGTGAAAGTTCCCAGCGGCTCGCCAGGGAAGCCGATACCCTCTCCCAGATCGCAGAAACCTTGTCGCCGAACCAGGGCGTGATGATCTCCGCTTCCCATTTTCGGGATCTGTACCTGGCGCTTCCCCCGGCCGTGGCCCAGGACATCATCTCCCCCTTTGATCTTCTGCTGCTTCAGAGCTCCGGAAAATGGGAGCGCACCTATTTCCGGAAGTTCGGCGGAAGCATGAAGATTTTTTTGCTCGATATGGAAAGCCGGGTTCTCCGGGAATTGGAGGTTCCCCCTGAACTGCTGGCCCGGCTGCGACAGCAGGACGGTTTTTCCGACGGCGTGCTGGAAGACTTCCCGAGCCTGAAAAACCGGATCTATCCCGCCGATGCATTTTTCGAAGCGCTGGCCGAACAGCCCGAGGAAATCCGGAGAAGCATCCTGCCGTCGCCCGAGCGGCTGCTGGCACAATCCCGTCGAATCCTGCGCGTGGGCGTCTCGGACGAAGCCCTGTCCGGCCTGGTGGACATCGGACTGGAGTTTGAGACCGAAGGTCGAACCAAGGTAATGGTCGTCCAGGCCCGGGACTGGGCCGTATGGCGTCTGCGCCTGCGCCTGGAGGCCAGAGCCGCACAGCAACCGGCGGCACCGCAGAGCGAATCCGGAGGTCTTCCGTGAGCACCGGGATCGGCATCTGGCACAAGGTCCGGCTGCTGTTTTACGGCGCTTTGCTGTTGGCGGGCCTCGGCGCAGTCTTTTCCGTCGCGCTTTTCTTTGTGGTCCTCCCCGACCTGCCGCGGATCCCGCACCCGCTGAGCCGAATCATCGAGACACCGCCCACGGAGATATTCGCCGCAGACGGCCAGCGGGTGATGATTCTTGGCGGCCGGGAAACCGTTCCTTTGAACCGGGTCTCCCATCATTTCCTCAATGCGGTCATCGCCACCGAAGACCACCGGTTCTGGAATCACCACGGCATCGACAAACTCCGTACCCTGAAGGCCCTGTGGATCACGCTGGTCCAGCCCGGCAGGATCGAGGGCGCTTCGACGATCACGCAGCAGCTGGCCAAAAACCTGTTCTTCAGCTTCGAGCGCTCCTGGATGCGAAAGTTCAAGGAGATGCTGGTGGCCGTCCAGATCGAATCCCGATATTCGAAGGAGGAGATTTTGGAGGCCTACGTGAACCAGATCGCTTTCGGGCTCGGCGCCTACGGCGTGGAGCAGGCGGCACGGATTCTCTTCGGCGTGCCGGCCTCCGACCTGACGCTGTCGGAGGCCGCACTGCTGGCGGGCCTGCCCAAGTCGCCGACCCGCTACAATCCGTACCGGCATTTCGAACGCGCTTTGCAGCGCCAGCGCATCGTTCTGCAGCGGATGGTCGCCGTCGGTTATGTGAGCGCCGAGGAGGCCGCTGCAGCGGCCGAGCAGGAGCTGAAGCTTCAGCCGCTGCGGTCGACGGCCAGAAGCGGGAGCTATTTTATCGATCTGGTCATCGACAGTCTGGAAGAACGCTACGGCGCGCAGGTGGTCTACCACGGCGGTCTGAAGGTGACCACCACCCTCGACCCGCAACTCCAATCCTGGGCTGTGGAATCGGTTCAGCAAGGGCTGTCGCAACTCGACCAGGAGTTGGGCAATGCCGAGGCTTCCGATGAAACACACCCCCAGGGTGCGTTGGTGGCCCTGGAAACCCAATCCGGGGCGGTGAGGGCCATGGTCGGTGGACGCAGCTACGCCGAAACCGAATACAACCGTGCCGTCTACAGCAAGCGGCTTCCCGGCTCCGGATTCAAGCCGTTTTTGTATTATGCCGCCTTTCGCACCGGCGATGTCAATCCGGCCACGGTGGCCGAGGACCGGCCGGTCCGTATTCCGGTGGCCGGAGCCCCGGACTGGGAACCGCAGAATTTTTCCCGCCGGCACTGGGGGCCGATGATCCTCAAGCGCGCCTTTACCCGCTCGGTGAACACCGTTGCCGCCCAGCTCGTGGAAAAAATCGGTCCGGAGGCGGTGATCGAAGCGGCCAAAAACTGCGGCATCGAAGGGCCTCTGGCTCCGGTCTATTCGGTGGCGCTGGGGACCTCGGGGGTCAGCCCCCTGGAAATGGCTTCTGGCTTTGCCACCTTCGCCACCGGCGGCATCCGACATGAACCGTATTGGATCGCCCGGGTGGAGGATGCCCATGGACACGTGCTGGAGGAGCAGATTGTCGCCGGCCGCAAATCGCTGGATCCGGAGATCGCCTACCAGGTGGTGGACATGATGCGCGGTGTGGTCGACCATGGCACCGGCGCCGTGATCCGCCGACTCGGTTTCCGGCTGCCGGCCGCCGGCAAAACCGGCACGACGAACGACTACCGGGACGCCTGGTTCACTGGCTTCACCCCCAACATGAGCTGTTCGGTCTGGGTCGGTTACGACCGTGAAGAGGGTCTCCGGGACCGGCGCGGGCTCGGGATCACCGGCGGCCGAGGGGCCGCCCCGATCTGGGCGGACTTCATGAAAAAGGCCTTCGAGGGGGAGCCCCCCAGGGAGTTTTCGATCCCGACCAATATCCATTTTGTCACCGTCGATCCGGTCACCGGGCTCCCCACAGATCCGGCCTCAGCCGGCGCCGTGGAAGTGGCCCTTCGCCCCGGACAAGTCGCCGACGGCAGCCGTCTGGGTGCTGCCGGTTTCGACTCGGTGCCCTTCGAAACAGAAGATCTGAATCGGTGAGCGAGCGCGCGTCATGATCCAGCCCCTGAAACATTACGCCGTCCGCCTGTGGGCGACCGTGCTTTTCGGCGGTCCTGCGATTCTCGCGCTCCTTGCGACGATCGGCCCGGAACTGGATCCGGTCTACACCCTGGTCTCGGCAGGGGCCGTCCTGCTGGCTGTCTTTTTCGGACTCGGAGCGGCCTTCAATTGGCTCGGCATCCGGAGCCTCGACAATCAGCTGAACGCTGCCGAAGACTGGGAGCGCGCCAACGGCGCAGCCGAGGCTGAAGCATCCTACCGGCGGGCGATTGCCGTTTTCGGCAGCTTTCTGTTCTCGCCCAGGGCCCGGCGGCGGACGTCCTCGAAACTTGCCGACCGTCTCGCCCGTTTCTACATGACCAGCTCCGAACAGAGCACGGCGTCCGAAGCCTTTATCGCTTCCTACCTGCGGCTGCATCCGGCGAATGAGGAAATTGCCCGGATCTGGCTCCGGCAGGCGGGAACCCGCGGCTGGCTCGAAAGAAAAGATCAGGAGCTTGCCGCACGAATCGGAGACGCGCTGCCCGATAGTTCAGCCATCCAGGAACTGCTGGCCCGGTATTGCCTCCTGGAGGAAAGAACTGATTTTTCCGCCCTGGAAGCCTACAGGCGGTTGATGGCTGCCGCCGGGGAAAATGCGCCGGTGGATCTGGTCTCTCGCATCGCCAACCTGTTCGTGGAACAGGGCCGGGCCGACGAATGGGCGCTGCCGGTGTATGTCCGGGCCCTGGAGCAGGCGCCGGAACGGCAGGAGCTGGCCGCGGGAATCGCGGCCTGTTTGAAGTGGATCGGGGAGACCCAGATAAATCGGGGTTGGATCGATGCCGGTCGCCACCTGCTTCAGGGCGCCGAAGCGTCGGCCGTCGACAGAGGGATCGGAAGATTCCGCATTCCGGAACTCGCGGCCAGGCCGGCTGCAACGGACGGGCTGCGGCCGTCCAGCGAGGGGCTCGTGCGCAGGGCCGGCCGCCTGGCGGCAACGGCACACGAATCGGCGTCCGGCGCTCTATCGGCCGCCGGACGCCTGATGGCAGACGGCCTGCAATGGATGAAAAAGACGCCGGCGGCGCGCCGCGCTCTTCGCTGGGCGGCGTTGAGCGTAGCCGCCCTTGCCGCCATCCTTCTGGTGGTCAACACCGCCGGCTACCTGATGCGGCCGGAAAAGCGTCCCGAACCCAAATCGCCCGCCGCCGAGACAGCGGGCCGCTTCACAATCCAGGTGGCGGCCTACCTCAAAGCGGAACAGGCCCAACGCTATGCAGAAGAGCTCAAGCGAAACGGGCTGGAAGCATACTGGACCGAAAGCTCAGGCGACCAGAAAAAATGGTATCAGGTCCGCATTTCCCGCTTCGAGGACAAGGCTGCCGCCCGTGCTTTCGGCGATGAGATCAAGGCCCGTGGACTGATCGAAGACTATTACATCGCCAACTACACCCCGCCTCAAAGCAGTCCATAGCAGTGATTTGCCCAGTCCGCAGCAACCGGGTTGAAATGCGGAAACAAACGCGTTATCTACGACGTTCCGTTCAGCAGCAAAACCCCTGACACGGAACGTGAAACTTTCATAAAATCGCGTCGGCGATTTTATCAGGAGTGCTCCGGCCATGAAATCCGGAAACGTCACTATTGAAGCCGTGGCCTACACGCTGCCCGATCGGCGCGTTACCTCCGAGTCGATCGAGGACCGGCTGGCCCCCACCATGGAGCGGCTCAAAATTCCGCGGGGGACCATTGTCGGTCTGACCGGTATCTCCGAACGCCGTTTCTGGGATCAAGGCACCATGCCAAGCGATGTAGCCACCCGGGCCGCCCGAAAGGTCATCGACCAATCGGGAATCGACCCGTCTCAGATCGGCTGCCTGATCAACACCTCCGTGTGCAAGGATTACATCGAACCTTCGGTGGCCTGCCTGGTGCACGGCAACCTCGGTCTTTCGAGCGCCTGCATCAACTACGACATCGGAAACGCATGCCTTGGATTTGTCAACGCCATCGTGGCGGTCACCCTCATGATCGAGGCCGGGATGATCCGTTACGGCCTGATCGTCGACGGAGAGGGATCCCAGGAGGCGGTGGAAGCGACGGTCGACCGGCTGTCGTCGAACCGGACCACCGAAAAGGAATTCCGGGAAAATTTCGCCACCCTCACTCTCGGTTCGGGGGCTGTTGCCATGATCCTGACTCATCGGCGGTATTCAAAGACCGGCCACGTCATCAACGGTGAGGTCACCCGGGCCGCCACCCGCTACAGCCGACTGTGTCTGGGTCAGCCCGACCGAATGATTGCAGACGCACACGGAGTCCTGGTCCACGGCGTACAGCTCGCCCTGGAGACCTGGCAGGCCGCCAGTCGGGACCTGGACCGATGGGCGGAGGAGACGATCGACCTGTATGTCCCTCACCAGGTGAGCCGCAGGAACATGGAAGTTCTCTGCAAGACGCTGGGCATCAGCCAGGAAAAGTTCCACCTCAACTTTCCGACCTTGGGAAACATCGGGCCTGCCGCGCTTCCGATCACATTGGCCCAGGCCGAGGAGAGTGGGCGAGCCGCACCCGGCGACCACATCGCACTGATGGGGATCGGAAGCGGGCTCAACTGCACGATGATGAGTGTCACGTGGTGAGCAGTTTGCCGGTTTCGCCAGTGGTAAAGTCCGGTAAAGCGACGGCGTTCGGCCATGTCATTTGCCGCAATCAGGCGCACCCCTCGTAACACGAAAATCCGCGAAAAAGGCCCCTACTCAACTGGCGAAACCGGCAAACTGATTATTGGGCCGGCTTCAGGCTCTGAATATAGTTGACCAGGTCCCAGATCTGCTCTTCGGCAAGTCTTTCCCTGAAACCGGGCATCGCCCCTTTGCCGGTTTCGATCTTCCAGAAAAAATCGCCGTCCGGATGGTGGCCGGAGACCTTTACCAGGTCAGTCGGAGGCGTCGTCAGCGCCGAGGCCATCGATCCGTCGCCCTCGGCGCCTCGGCCATGGCAGGCGGCGCAGTTTTCCAGGTACAGGGTCCGACCCCTTTGAATCGATGCCGGATCGGCTGCGACCGGATTTTTCCGGGCCGCCGCTCCTTCGGGCGCTTGCCAGCCGTGGGCATGGAGAACCGGGGGGCCTAAGAAAACAGCCGCTGAAGCACACAGAAGGGCGCCCCATCTCAGGAGTTTCCGGGTCGATTTTTGATTCATTTTCCCTCCTTTCGGATCCGTGAAACCGCGGCGTAGCGCGCGAACCCGCCGGCCCGCGGGCCGGCCTGTGTCGGGCTTGGCGAGCGAATCTGCACCGGCAGATGTCCTTACGGCAGAAAAACGCCGGCATCGTGAGGTTGCTTGGACCATCGACTACCTTCTTCGGGCCTTTTTGATCGCTTCCAGGTTGGCGGCAATAATCGGGCTCATCTCCGGTGGATGCCAGTGGGTCTCTTTTGGCGGCTCCGGCCATCGGTTCGGCAGATGCCGAACCGCGCCCGGCGTCTCGGACGCCTGCAAAAACGCCAGGGCCTCTTTTACAATGCCCCGCTGACCCTTTGTGTCGCCCACCTGTCCGACCAGGCGCCCGTAAGGATATTGAATGGCGACCTGCCGGGGGATGCCCACGGCCCGATGAAACTCCCAGGTCGGGGTAAGCACCACGGTGGAGAACCCTTTTTCCTCCAGAAACCGCGCGGCCAGTCCCACGGACCGGCAGCAAAACGGTCAGGCAGGGGTGAGAAAAACCGCCTCCACCTGCTCTGCGGCCATCTGTTCGGCCATGGGAGCAACGGCCTGGTCCAAAAAACCGTTTCCATTCCATTGAAAACCGTAAAAAGAATAGTGGGTGTCGGCCAGCCGGCCGATGACCCCCTCCTCTTCGAACTCGGCAAACCGGTCGATGGGAAGGATCACGTTGATGTCCTGAAGGATGTAGGAGGTGTTGATGTGCAGGTGATCGACGCGGATGCCCGTTTCACCGACACCGCGGGGGATTTTGCGATACGTCGGATCCCCCCAGCTCGGCTCGCTTTTTTCCCGCTCCATGTCAAAGGGGGTGTCGCCGGTGCAGCTGATGCCGGCGCTGGTCACCAGGGCGAATGTCGTCTCTGAAATCGGCTTTTCAAGCGGCTTCCAGGGGATGGTCCCTTCAAAATCGTGTTCGGGAATGAAGGTTTGAATCCAGGCTGCAAGACCCGGTGGCAGAAAATAGAACCCGTCTACGATCGGTTCGCTGTTGTCCATGTCGTTCTCCTGATTCCATGCGCTTTTCCGCCGTCGCGTTCAGCGCACAAAGACGGCGGGCGGAAGCCGGCCCTTGTGCGAATGGATTGATTGAATCTATCATAGCTATAATATCTTCCAACAGTGACAGCAAGCGTGGGGGCGCGGGACGAAAATGGAAGAAAGATGTGACCTGGTCATCGTCGGCGGCGGGATCGTGGGATTGGCCACGGCCATGGCATTGACGGAGCAAACACCGGCGAAGATCGTCCTGATCGAGGCCGAGGGCCGACTGGCCCGGCATCAGACCGGCAACAACAGCGGGGTGATCCACTCCGGTCTCTATTACAAGCCCGGCTCCTTGAAGGCCCGCAACTGCTGGGAAGGCCGAAAGAAGCTGATCGCCTTCTGCCGCCTCGAAGGCATCCCCTTTGAACAATGCGGCAAGCTGGTGGTGGCGGTTCGCAAAGAAGAAGTGCCGCTGCTCGAAGACCTGGAGCGCAGGGGACAGGCAAACGGTTTGAGCGGCCTTCGCCGGCTTTCCCCGGCACAGATCAAGGACCACGAACCGTACGCTGCCGGAATCGACGCCCTTCACGTGCCGGAGACCGGAATCGTCGACTACGTTTCGGTCGCCGAGGCATTCGCCCGAAAAGTGCGACAGTCCGGGGGCTGCATCGAGACCGGTCGTCGGTTTCTGGGCCTCGAGCGCCGGCCCGACCAGCTGGTGGTGAAAACCGACGAAGGTCCGCTGTTGAGCCGCTTTCTGATCAACTGCGGGGGGCTCCAGTGCGACCGGATCGCTCGCAAGTGCGGACTTTCTCCGGCCATCCGGATCGTTCCCTTCCGGGGGGAGTACTACAAACTTTCACCCCGGGGCCGGTTTCTGGTGAAAAACCCGATCTATCCGGTGCCGAATCCGGCATTTCCCTTTTTGGGGGTCCACTTTACGCGGCTGATCGGCGGAGGCGTCGAGGCCGGCCCCAATGCCGTTCTCGCCTTCTGCCGTGAGGGGTACAAAAAGACCGATTTTTCCCTCAAGGACACCCTGGACACCCTTACCTATACCGGCTTCTGGCGCTTGGCCGCGCGCTACTGGAAAACCGGTCTGGGCGAGATGCATCGGTCGGCGAGCAAGGCCGCCTTTGCCCGGGCGCTGCAGCACCTGATCCCCTCCGTGAGTGCCGCCGACCTTGCCCCCGGCGGCGCCGGGGTCCGCTCCCAGGCCCTTTCCCCCGAGGGGCGTCTGCTCGACGACTTTCATATCGCCGGTGACCGGCGCACGATCCACGTGCTCAACGCCCCTTCTCCGGCGGCCACCGCATCGATGAGCATCGGTTCCATCATTGCCAATATGGCCGCCCGACGGTTCGGCGTCGGATCTTCATCCGCTATCCGGAGACGGTGACGGGCCGATTCACCGCCGACGTTGGCGACCAACGGGTGCCTCCGGATCGAATCTTCCCGTTGCCGGAGTCTCTGACCCAGAAAAATGCCGCCTGCGCCGCGGTCGACAGCGGGGCAGTCTCCACCCGGCCGGAAGGAAAAGCGGGCAGACCACCGGGCGGTAAAATTCCGCCTGGCACCTTTCAGTTCTCGGCGTCTTCCGAACGACGGCTATTCCCACCGGTTGCCGTTTTTGCGCTTCAGTTCGATCACCTCGATGGTGCCTCTTTCGCTGACCAGTGCGTTCAGACCCCAGCTCACCAGGCTGATGATCAGCGATCCCCAGAAGGCCGGGCCGAATCCGTGGACCGCAAACCCGGAAATCACCCCGGAGACCATCATCAGCATCACTGCGTTGATCACGAAGGTGAAAAGTCCCAGGGTCAAGATGTTAATGGGAAGCGTGAGCAATAACAGAATCGGCCTGAAGATAGCGTTTAGAATCCCCAGTATGGCTGCGGCAAAAAACGCCGACCAGAAACCGGCGGTTTCGATTCCCTCGATCAGGCTGGAGGCCAGAAGAATTGCCAGGGTCAGGGCAATCCACCGGAGGAAAATTCCTTTCATCTCCGCTCCTTTTTGTCAGGGTTGTCGAGACGACGCGGCAGGCTTTTTGGCCCCATCCGGATGGGGCCATCCCCTTGTCAATTGCACCGCCTCCCAGCGATCCTCCCGGGGCCGATAGACCATTTCCAGCGTCAGTTTTCCCTTGTCGACGCCTTCGAATGTCCAGACCTCCCAGCGATACAGCGCCTGGAAACGCGCAGCCGACGGACGATTGTCCTGAAGATGCAGTCCGGTGCACGCGACGTTGTTTTTGTGAATCAGTCGGCTGGAAAAAACGGCCCTCAAGTGCGCGCGAACCAGAGGGTCTGCGAATTGTTCGACGGCCGGTTTCAAAGAGCTGAAGTGAACCCGCTTTCCCCGGTAGTCGATGAACTCGGCCCGGTAGGCTTCCGGGGAGAACCAGCGGCCATCGTATAGATGGTAGCCGTTTGCCCCGAGTCGGATCTCGTCGCTTTCGAGGGCTTGTTCGATTTGGAGCTGGAGGTCTTGGAGGGAAGCATGCCGGTGGCCGGCGGAGGCGATCTTTGCCAGCGCCGTCCGATAGCGCTCCTGCGCTTCCCCGTAGCGGCCCTCGCCTGCCAGGGATTCACCCGCCGAGATCAGCGCTGCGATCGTCAACCGCTCCTTTTGGGTTGGACTCGGTTCGCTAAGGGCATTGGACCCAGCCCCACTTTGGTCGGGAGTTGTAACAGGCGTGCGGGAAGCCGGCAGTTCCTTTTCGGCTGTGGCGTATGCGGAAACCGGGGGCCTCTTCCCGGGGATCGAGCCGTCGAGCGCCGGCGGCGGTTGTTTATCAGGCTGCGCGGATGAGGCCTCCATGCGGGCTCCGGAAATTTCCATCCGCCCCCGAAGATCCCGGTTGACCGGTTGCATCGCCAGATACCGGTACCCAATTAGCACAGCGCCGGCGCACAGGGTCAACGCCAAAAAGAGGCCGACCATCACCGGCACCCCGCGGCGCGTCCGGGCTGCCGGCGGGGCCGTGGTTTTTCCTCTCCGGGCCTGCCGGGTCGAGGCCGGGCGGAAGCCTTTCGAAACGCTGCCGGCGATCGAAGCGGTCATCAGCATCTGGTATGCCGCATTCAGCTGCTTGAAACGCTCCTCTGCGCGTTTTCGAAGACGGCTGTCGCTGTTGGGGAAACGGTCCGGATGCCACTCAAAGGCAAGATGGCGGAAAGCCTTTTTGATTTCCCCGGGCCCGGCCCCTGGCGAAAGCTCCAGGATCTCACGGCACCGGGCCAAGGATAGAACTTCGGTGGAGGATCGATTTGGGTCTTTTCTTCGCATGATCGCGATAGGGTCAGAAACCGCGGAAGCGCACGTACCACATTCGCCCGAGGGTGTGCCGCAGATCAAACTCGTTGATCAGTCCCTTCTCGACCAGAACCTCCCCCAGCTTCCGGTTGCTCCGTTTCAAGGCCCAGGAGATGTCATCTTCGGTCGCATAACCGAGTTCTACCAGCGCCTCTCCGATCCTCATTCCCGCTTGCGACCGTGAATATTCTGCGGCATGTTCCAGTTCCTGGGCTGTGGATCTGCCCGCCTGGAGCAGGATGTCCCCGATCCGCAGCCGCTGCTCGTCCAATGCCGACGTCAGCTCTGTCTCGGAAATAAACCCCCTGGCCACCAGGATCTCCCCCAGCCGGGGGCGAAACCAGGGCAGACGACGCATCCGGACAAAGAAAAATTCCACCGCATCTGCTGCCAGCGCAGATACGGTCAGAAACAGAATCATCAAAAAGACAAGATTGAAAACTTCCGAATCGAACAGATTCGAAATGCGGTCAAAACAGGCTTGTTGACCGAAGCAGGGGACCAGAAAGTAAACCAGCCAACACGCAGTGAAAATACCGATGATCAACTGCCATTTGGCCCTGAATCCCATTGGCCCCCCGAGAAAAGAGTAAAGCCGATTGTTCCGGTTCCAGGGGCCAATCTACGTCTTGGGATTGTTTCTTGTCAAATCACAATCCGCGCCCGGTGTCCCATGGCGCTGCCCCTTTTTTTCTCCAGGGCAGGCCTTGGAGCTGCGGTCGGCTTCCGGATCGGAGGGGATCAGGCCCGCAGTCTCTTGTCCAATCCGGCAGCCAGTATACGCTCACCGGCTCAGGTTATACAGGGAGAGCACGGTCAGCACAAAGGAGGCCAGAAGCCCCGCGGCGCCGCTGATTCTCGGGTGGCGAAGAAAAAGATGATCGATCTGCGGATGCGCGCGATCCAATCCGCTGAAAAACGGCTGCGTATCGATCCAGGCGCCGAGTCGATCTTCCAGGGAGCGAACCTTGTTCGGTCGCCATATCAGGGCAATACCGAGCAAAATTCCGCAGAAGGACGCCGCCTTTGCAATCCAGGTCATGGCCTCCAGACAAAGACTTTCGAAAAAGGGCTGCTCGACCGGCAACGACAGCTTCAGGTAGAGGAATTGGAGAACGAACACGGAGCCGATGACGAAAAAAGAGCCGACCAAAAGAGGGTGACGATAGGCCAGGCGATTGACTTCCACCTTACGGTCCAAAATCGGGGATATGCGGATCAAGGAAAGGTTTTTGTTGAGTTTATCTCCGAGGCGGCGGACCGCCTCCGGATAAAACAGGAGCAGAATCGAAAGACAACATCCGACCAGACCGATGATCAGCGTAAAGAGTTCCGTGGCGGCCAGAACTATGTCGATCAAAACGTCCATCGCCCGTGCTGAAATCCGTTTCGTTCAAGATGGATATCATCCTGCGCATTTTCCGCCACTACCGGAGCGTTTGAGCTTTTATTCAATTGCCCCGGCTTTGTCAAACCGCATCGGCAATCGGCTGTTCGGTGTCCCCCTTCACCGTGGCCGATCGACCGCCTACAGGCTCTGGGATATTGGGCGCACGATGATCTCGCTGACATCCACCTCCGGTGGCTGGGACAGCGCAAAAAGCACGGCGTCTGCGATTTTATCCGGGTCCATGGGCGTCACCGGGATCTGTTTCCAGCCTTCCAGAACGTCTGAATCTGTGATCGACTCGGCCAATTCCGTGGACACCGCCCCAGGGGATATCAGCGTAACCCGGATCCGGGTCTGGGGGTGAAGCTCCATTCGCAGTCCCTCGGTGATCGCCCGCACCGCGAATTTCGTTCCACTATACACAGCCGAGCCGGGAAACACCACATGGCCTGCCACCGATGACACGTTGATCAGATGCCCTTCTTTCCGCTTCAAAAAATACGGCAGTACCGCTGCAATCCCATTTAAAACGCCTTTGATGTTGACGTCGACCATTTGATGCCATTGCTCCAGATGACCTTTTGCCATGTAGGAAAGGGGCATCACCCCGGCATTGTTGAACAAGATATCGATCCGTCCGAATTGCTCGACTGCGGCAACAGCCGCCTTCCGGAACTGTTCCGGCCGGGTGACATCGGTGACCTGAAATGCGGCCTGGCCTCCCGAGGCCTCGATCTCCTCTTTCAGTCGCTGGAGGCGTTCCTTTCTCCGGGCGATCAGCATCACCGAAACCTTCTGCGCTGCCATCGCAATGGCGGTGGCCCGCCCGATACCGGACGAGGCGCCACTGATCAATGCCGTTTTTCCTGCCAGTTTCGACATGGTTTTCTCCTGTGCGGCTATCGACGAATAATTGACGTAAAGACACGGATCACGGGTACGGGTGGGTCAAGACCCGCGGCCGGCCGCCCTCAAATCCGATCCGCTGCAGCAACGGTATTGCGCGGGAAATGAGCCTGCAGGGGCGGTCTGCAGCGAACCGAAGCCCGTTTTCAGCACCCGGATCATCGATTTTTGATGTCCTTGATACAGGTAACGATTCTCCTGGGATTGTCAAAACCGGATCCGTGCCTCGTGGGGTGGTTATCGCACCATCTCAAGGGAAAAATTACAAAAAACGACCAACAAAATTTGAGGGATCCTTCGGCCGCCCCCGCCAAAGCCTACAACCTATGAAGCGGGAAAATTGAAGTGCCTTTGGTTGCGCTCTCAACATCTTGTATTTACATTATAAAAAGTTTGTTCGTTGTCGGCACATTTTTTGCTTAATATAAGAGTGCCGTTTACACTGAAATCGTCGGTGGCAATCTTTCTTGGATACCAAAAAGAGCAAGAGACCAGCGTTCGCCATTGATTTTTGCCGCTCGACGGGCCGGACAAACCGGAAAGGATCAAAG
>JASFPT010000015.1:0-30592 GCA_050115795.1 Desulfobacterales bacterium | reverse complement strand
CCGCAGCGCCATTTTTTTGGTTCAGGAGCTGGGCCGGGTCGGCATTTTCTTTTTCCGCGGGTTTTTTCTCATCTTCACACTTCCGGTTCAACTCGGCAAGTTCATTCAGCAAGTCTATTTCATCGGGATGAAGTCCGTGCTGGTGATTTGCCTGACCGGCGCTTTTACCGGAATGGTGTTGGGCCTCCAGGGCTATTACACCCTCACGAAGTTCGGCTCCGAGGGGTTTCTGGGGTCCGCCGTTGCCCTGTCGCTGATCCGGGAGCTGGGACCGGTATTGACCGCCATCATGATCGTGGCGCGGGCCGGTTCGGCCATGGCCGCTGAAATCGGGATCATGCGCATCTCCGAGCAGATCGATGCCCTGGAGACCATGGACATTCATCCGATCCGATTTCTGTTCAGTCCCCGCCTGGCGGCAGCGTTGATCAGCTTTCCGCTGCTCACGGCCATTTTCGATGTCATCGGCATCTACGGCGGCTATTTGACCGGTTCCATGCTGCTGGGCGTAAGTCCGGGCATCTATTTTTCCCGGGTCGAGTCTAGCGTGTTGATGCAGGACATCAACGGCGGCTTTATCAAGGCGATCGTCTTCGGGGCGGTGGTGGTGACCATCTGCTGCTACCAGGGGTACATGACCCACACCCGGAAGGAAGGTTTCGGGGCCAAAGGCGTCAGCCTGTCGACCACCTCGGCCGTTGTCATCTCCTGTGTGTTGGTGTTGATAGTCGATTACGTGCTGACCTCTTTTTTGCTGTAGATGGTGCGATGAACGATTCGCCTCTCATCGAGTTTGTCGACGTCCGAAAACGGTTCGGGGACAATATCGTCCTGGATGGCGTCAACCTCCACATCTACAGGGGAGAGGTGACCTCCATCATCGGAAAGAGCGGGGTGGGAAAAAGCGTTTTGCTCAAACACATCATCGGCCTCATGGAACCGGACGCGGGCAGCATCCTTTTTGGAGGGCAGTCCCTTTCCGCCATGAAAAAAACGGAGCGCCGCAGCCTGAAGCGTCGGTTTTCCTACATGTTCCAAGGGACGGCCCTTTTCGATTCGATGACCGTCTTTGAAAATGTCGCCCTCCCGCTCAAGGAGAGAACGCGCCTCAAGGACAGGGAAATCCGCCGGCGGGTGCAGGACAAGATGGACTCCCTCGACCTTCGCGACATCGACGATAAATATCCCTCCCAGCTTTCCGGGGGAATGAAAAAACGGGTTGCCCTGGCCCGCGCCCTGGTCACCGATCCGGAAATCGTCCTGTTCGACGAACCGACCACCGGGCTGGACCCGATCCGGAAAAATGCGGTCCATGGGATGATCGCCGAATATCAGAAACGGTTCGGGTTCACCGGCGTGGTGGTCAGCCACGAAATCCCGGACATCTTCTACATATCCCAGCGAGTGGCGATGCTCGATGAGGGAAGGATTTTCGTGGAAGGGACCCCGGAGGAAATTCAGAGCAGCGAAGACCCGGTGGTGCAGGGGTTCATCCACGGCCTTTCAGAACCGACGGTGGAACTTGCCGGCATGGAGTCGCGCCGGCAGGGAGAGCGAAGCTTTCGAAAGGAATCGGCCAGACTCGATCGATTCGACACACCGTTTGCCATCTTGCTCTTCGTTTTCGATCGATTCGAGGAGCTCATGGAGCGCTATGGTCACCAGGCCGGTCAGGACCTGCTCACCCGGTTCGTGGACGGGATTCGCGCCAGGCTCCGCATCACCGACACCGTCTTTCGGTATGGCGCCAACCGGATCGTACTGATTCTGGCCGGCGTCGAGCAAAACCAGGCCGAAGCGCTGGCCGACGACCTGGCCGCTCACGTCCGTGAAATGAAGATCGGAGAATCTCCAGGCCAGGAGGGCCTCTGTTTCCCGGTCGAAGCCGGGATCGCATCGGCAAAGAAGGGGGCTTCCCTGGAGCAGACCGTGGCCGAAGCCGAAGCCCGGCACAAGCGGTTTGCCGATTTTCTGGTATGCAGCAGGCCGCAAGATGCCGACGCGGCAGCGGGGGGGAAATGAAAAAGGGAACGATCGAGACCGCAGTGGGGATCTTTATGATCATTGGAATCGCCTGCGTCGGGTACCTGACGATCAAACTCGGTCAGATGGAGCTGATGGGGGGCAACTACTACCCGGTCTTTGCCAACTTCCAGTCCGTCTCGGGCCTGAAGCCCGGTGCACAAGTGGAGATGGCCGGCGTACCGGTCGGCCGGGTCGAGAAAATCTCGCTGGACCACAAGCGGCAGGAAGCACGGGTCGAGCTGAAGATCGAAAAAGGGGTCGAACTGTCCGACGACATTATTGCATCGGTCAAGACTTCCGGGCTCATCGGCGACAAGTACATCATGCTCACGCCGGGAAGCGGGATGGCCATGCTCGACCCCGGCGGCACCATCACCGAAACCGAATCGGCCATCGATATCGAGTCGCTGATCAGCAAATACGTGTTCGGCGGTGTGAAATAGCGACGGGATTGGAGGACTCATGCGGCGAAACGGGTTTTGTGCGGCGGTATTTTTCTGCTTTCTGCCCTTGATGGTTTATCTTCCCGGTTCAGCGGCGGCCCAGCCGGACAAAGGGCCCCTGGAAGCCTTGAAGGGGCCTATCGAGGCGGTCATCGACATTCTCCGGGACCCCCGATACAAGGACGGGGCCAACGCGGTGGAGCAGTGGAAAAAACTATGGGCCATCGCCGGGGATGTCTTCGACTTCGAGGCCATCGCCCGCGGAACCCTGAAGCGGTATCGGTGGGAGCAGTTCACCCCGGCCCAGCAGGAGGCGTTCACCAAGGCCTTTACCCGTTTTCTCGGCAACAGCTACTTCAACCAGGTTCGGGGAAAATACCAGAACGAGCAGGTCGTCTTCGACGACGTATCGATGAAATCCGAGAGCAAGGCGCTGGTCAAAACCCGGATTTTGCGGGAGGCCGTGGAAATCCCGGTCGACTATAGCATGTGGACCCGGCAGGGGCGCTGGCGGATCTACAACGTCACGATCGAGGGGGCGAGCCTGCTGGGAAACTACCGAAACGAGTTCGAACGGGTTCTCCAAAAGGATCCCCCCGATCACCTGATATCGCTCCTGGAGAAGAAAGCAGACCAACTGGCACCGGGAAAGGCCGCCGAATGATCCGATTCGGCTCCTTTTCGCCCCGGCTTTTGACTGCCGTGCTGCTGTGCCTGGTGCTCTCTATCGGCCGGCCGGCGCTGGCGGCCGAAACCGACGCGCAGCAACCGGCCGGCGCAGAGGCGCAAAGGCCCGCCGCGCCGGGGGCCCCTGCACCGGACAAGGAGGATGCTTTTTTCGACGACCTTTACCAGGAAGCCGAAATCGGAGCCGTGCAGGTCTATGACCCCATCGAGCCTGTCAACCGGGTTTTTTTCGAGTTCAACGACCGCTTCTATTTCTGGGTGGTCAAGCCGGTGGCCACAGGCTACCGGTTCGTCATCCCCACCGAAATCCGCACCTGCATCAAAAATTTCTTCTTCAATCTGCTGGCCCCGATCCGGATCGCAAACTGTCTTCTCCAGGGGAAAGGCTACCGGGCCGGCAATGAGCTGCTTCGGTTGACCATCAACACCACCGCCGGTTTGGGTGGGTTGGCCGACGTGGCCGACCGCTATCCGGAGCTGAAAAGCACCGACGAGGATCTGGGCCAGACCATGGCCGTTTGGGGAATGGGAAACGGCTTTTACCTGGTGATCCCGTTTCTGGGGCCTTCCTCCCTCAGAGACGGTGTGGGCTGGGTCGGGGACCGCTATCTGAGCCCGGTCACCTGGACCGTTTCGTCTTTCGGAGACGGCGTCGCCATCTATGCGGGTCGAAGCCTCAACGACGTCTCCTTTCGCATCGGCGACTACGAAACCTTGAAAGCGGCCTCCCTGGACCCGTACGCGGCTTTCCGGGACGGCTACATCCAGTATCGCAACAGCAAGATCCAGGAATAAAATCGCCGCGCGATTTTATGCAAGGCGGGCTTGCCGCCCCACCAGACCGTCGAAAAAGAGCACCCGCTGGTCATCCCCGTAAAAGCGGGAATCTGCAGGAAGCGAGACTGGATTCCCGCCTTTGCCGGAGTGCCCGTATTTTGCGAGTTTCTTCCGGGATGCGACGCGCGCTAGAGTGAACATGAAACCGAACCGTTCACCATCTGCCATTTCCCGTTTGCTCCTGATCGCCGCGGCGGTCGTCTATCTGCTCGGCTGCAGCCGGGGGGATGTGATCCGGGCTGCGAGAATCGCCGCCACCGGAGATGTGGCGGATCTCGAGCGGGCCGCGGCCGAAAAGGCGGTCGACTATGCCACCCATCCAGCCAGTCTGGAACGGGATCTGCGGAATTTCAAGGCGCTGGTGGAAGCGTTTCGTCGTCTCATCACCGGCACGTGGGGAAAAGACGAGGCAAAGGAGCCGACACCGAAGACATACGTCAAGTACACCCAGAACTACCTTTCCAGGGCCATGGTCGATTTCGATGCCGGCACGGTGACGGTGGAAACACTCGACGAGAAAAACCCGGAGAAGAGCCTGCACACCGCGGTCGTCACCACGATACTGACCCCGGAAGACCCGAGGGCCGTCGATCTGTACTCGGCCGAGCCGGTAAAGCTGGGGGAAGAGCCCTTTTTGTACGGAATGGTCAAGGACTTCGATGGACAGGACATCCGCTGGAGCTGGCGTGCCGGCCGCTTTGCCGACCGTCTGATCGAAAGCGAACTCAAAACCCGGACCATTCGAACCACCGGAGAGGAAAAAACCGTTCGATTCGTCCGCTTCCCCATGACATCGGACCGATTCCACGTGCGGGCAAAGAAATACAAGCCGCTGGTGGACCAGTACAGCGGGCGCTACGGCGTCAGCGCGAACCTGATCTATGCCGTGATTCAGACCGAAAGCGATTTCAACCCGTTTGCGGTGAGCCCGGCGCCCGCCTTCGGACTGATGCAGATCGTCCCGGGCACGGCCGGGGCCGACGTCTATCAGTTCTTGCACAAAAAAAACGGGCGTCCGACCCGGGACGCGTTGCTCGAACCGAAGGTGAACATCCTCTACGGCACCACCTATCTGCACCTGCTCGAAAGCCAATATCTGGCCGAAATCGAAAACCCGATCTCCAGGGAGTACTGTGTGATCACGGCATACAACGCCGGTGCCGGAAACGTGCTGAGAACCTTCGATCCCGATCGAAGCCGGGCGCCGTCGCGGATCAATGCCCTGCCGCCGCTGGAGGTCTACCGAACGCTCCAGGCCCGGCTGCCCAGCGACGAGGGCCGTCGCTACCTGGTCAAAGTGCTGGAGGCAAAAAAGGATTTCGTGCGGTTTTAACCGGCGCGCGGTCCTTCTCTTTTACACAAGCGGAGGTCAGGACATGAGGATTCAAAAATGGCTTTTACCGATCCTGCCGATGGCGGCCCTGCTGATGGTCGGCTGCGTTTCTCAAAAGGTGCACGATGCGGTGCAGGCCGACCTGCAGCAAACCCGCGAGGCGCTTGCGACGGAAACGAAACAACTGGCGGATCAGTCGGCAACGCTCGAGCAGACCAAAAAGGCGCTTGTCGAGTGCACCAGACGGGAATCGGATGCCAAGGAACGGCTCTCTCAACTCGAGCAGCATATCGATGACCTGAACCTGAACCTGGCCGAGATGAACAAGTCCTGTGAAGAGCAGATGAGAGAGATGAGCTTCGAGCTGGACAAGCAGAAATCGATCATCGAACTGCAGGAAAACGTCATCAACCGGCTTGATGACACCAAGCAGAAGATCGAGAAGAGCCTCAAGGAGCAAATCGAGGCCAAAGAGATCCGCATCGAGGAAATGGAAAACCGCCTGAAGGTCACCATGGTCGACGAGATTTTATTCGACACGGGCCAGGCGCAGGTCAACCCCCGGGGGCGCGAAGTGCTCCTGAAGATCGCGGATTCCCTCCGGTCCCAGACCAGCCACGACGTCGTGGTGGAGGGTCACACCGACAACGTCCCGATCGGCCCGGCCCTCCAGAATCGCTACGCATCCAACTGGGAGCTCTCCGCCGCCCGCGCCATCTCCGTGGTGCGCTTTCTCCAGGAAAAGGCGGATATGGATCCGACGCGGCTGTCGGCCGCTGCCTTCGGTCCCTACCAGCCGGTGGCCCCCAACGACACGGCCGAGGGTCGAAAGCGCAACCGCCGGATCGAAATCATTCTGGAGCCCGCGGCGGACCGATAGCATCCGGCGAAGCGCTTCCGGCTTTTCCGGCTCTTCCAGATGTCGGTTGACGCCGGGTCGGGCTTGCCAGCTTTCCGGCCGCCGGGCCTTCCGGCGGCGGCGCAGCTTCGTCCACCATATATGGTATTCATTTCTTCCTTGACCCACATTATATTCTGTTTTATTCTTCTAAAGGACTGGCGCCCGGGATGAATGCCGGGCGCCGTGGCTTGGAGACGATCGGGGCACAAAGCGGCCCCTGCTTCCGGTTGTGCAAATCCCCCGCCCCGGTCCGGGGCGGGTTGGCAATACAGACAAAACTCCCGATCAACCCGGAAAGGAAACACGTTATGGCCCATATGACCGTTGAACGGTTGCACCAGCTTTTCGAAGAGAATCCCCAGCAGGGAGATCTGATCTGGCAGGGTCAGTGCCACGACTGCAAAAACCCGGTCACCGTGTCTGCCGTACCGAAATCCGACGGCATCCACGTCAGCGGGGGCAGTGTTTACGAGCCCCAGCAGGGCCGGTTTTTTCTCAAGTGCGACGCCTGCCACGCCAACGATCCGGTTTTAAGGGACTACCAGGACTGTGAGGTGTACAGCCGGGTGGTGGGCTACCTTCGGCCGGTGGCCCAATGGAACGACGGCAAGCAGGCCGAATTCAAAGACCGGAAGGTTTTCTCCGTATAACGGCGCTTTGCGCCGCGATGAGATCAAAGCCCGGCGGCTTTGCCGCCGGGTTTTTCATTCCATGGCCGGTGGGTCGATCAAAACCGCGCCGTGCGATCCGAATCAACCCCTGCACCCGATCAGCGAATCACCCCAACTTCCCTGCGGCCCTAAGCCGGGGCCGCACCCAGGCACGCCCCAGGCGCCCCCGCAGGTTGAAGCCGGCTCGGTGGAAATCCTTGACCGTCACCTGCCGGGCGCCGGCCGAAAACAGCGCCCGGACCACCGCATCGACGTCCCGGGACATCTCCAGACAAGCAGCGGCCCATTCGTCGTTGAGAAAGGGCGCGGCCCGGTGACTGTCGCAGCCCGAGCTGCCCTCGATGTCGGAGATGACGAGGATGCGCGTGAAAGGCGGTGGGGAAGGTACGGGCAAGATATTCTCCACTTCCGAAAGAGCTGCTGCACCGCTCAGCTGTTGAGCCCCTGAGCTGATAAGCTGTTAAGCGAAACGCAATTGAACACACCCTGTAGCAGGCTGCAGACCCGTCATGTCGGGATTCCACCCTAAGGAATGCTGTCTATCCTAAAATGTCGACCGGACCTGTTCCCCAATCGTCTCTACTGAATAGCTTATCAGCTTAGCAGCTCAACAGCTGCTCTTGCACCCGCGCCAGACACCGACTGAACACCCGCCGCCCCAGGGAGATCACATCGGCGTTTTCCCCACAGCCGCAGAGCTTGGCAAAGGTCGGTCCGATCACCCGGGCCGGGTCGGCGACATCGGGGAAATGGGCCATGACCTGCACGTAGTGGTCAAGGCGCTGCCGGACCGTGCCGAAATAATCCGAGCCGCTTCCCAGAACGGGGGCGGTCATGGAAGAAACGGCCGCGCAGTAGACGCCGACGCCTTCCCAGAAAGTTTCGGAGAGATTTTCGGGAGCCGCCGCCTCGCTGGAAAAGTAGGAAATGGCCCAGCCCACGGCAACGATCCGCATCATCTGCATCTCGTATTCGACCGCGACCCAGTTGACCGCCGCTTTGCTTTGGACCCCCGAGATATCGGCCTTTGTCTCCCGCTGGTTCACGGCGATGTTGAGAAGCCGGTGGGATAATTGCTTCGCTGAAATGGGGCCTTGGGTGGAATGGGTCATGATTGGTTCCCTCTGGTGCGATTCAGGTGCTGAACATCCAACGCCCCACTTGCAACTTCCAACATCCAATATGAAGCCAAAGCCGAACTTCAGATCGATTCCCGGCTCCCATTGGACGTTCAACGTTCGCCGTTCGATGATCGACGTTCATCTTTTTCCCATTTCCACCGCGCCCGCCCCGACAACGAACCGTTCCAAGGCCTCGTAAGGCTGGGCGCCGACCAGGCGCTCTTTGCCGATCATGAAGGTGGGCACCGCCGTAATCCCCAGCCGGCGGCTTCGCTCCCAGTCCCGGTCGACCTCGGCCGCAAAGCGCCTCTCTTCGATCACCCGGCGGGCCTCTGCCTCGGGAAGGCCGGCGGTTTTCGCGATCGTGGTCAGGACTTCGGGCAGGGCGATGTTCTTTCCTTCGACAAAGTAGGCGGCGAAAGCCGCCCGGTGAAACAACTCCCCCCTCCCGCAGGTTTCGGCCCATTTCCCGAGCTCTTGGGCGAAACGGCTGTTGTAGGTCATCTTCCGGTCTCCGAAGGGAAGCCCTTCAGCCTGCGCGGCTCGCCGGAGCCTTTCCAGCATTTCATCGATATCGACCGGCCGGCCGGCGAAAAGATCTGCCAGGGTTCTGCCCTCCATCGGGGTCTCCGGGTGCAGGGGAAAGGCGATCCAGTCGGTTTCCAGTTCGAACCGCTCCTTGAGTCTGTCAACACGCCCGGTGATGAAGTAGCACCACGGTCAGATATAGTCGGAAAATATCTCGAGCCTCGTCAAGCCCCTGGCGTTTTCCTGGGTCATGGCCCATTCCTTTCTTTCCTTGAGAAGATGATCTTTCCGGTTGCAGAAGGGAGGTAAACCGCGATCCATCAGGCCGAGCCGATGCGGACCCTGAAGCTACCCCTCGCCATGGGCAATGTCAAGGCGGCTTGCCTCCTGCGCCATAGTAAACCCTTGCCCGGCGAAAGGTTTTCTGCAATGGTAGTGATTGCGGCGTCGAGGTCATTTCCTACGGAGGCCCCTCAATGGACAACCCTGTCGACAGATACTGGCAATTGCGTTTGACCGAGCTCAAGGCCGTTTTGGAGCTGAACAATTTCACCGTCTACCGGGCGGACAGCGCCAAGGAAGCCGCCGATCTGGTCCAAAAGCGAATTGTGGCCGAAATCGCCCCGAAAAGCATCTCCTGGGGCGGGTCGATGACCTTCGTGGCCACCGGCCTCTATGACGCCCTCAAGTCGCTGCCGGGCGTCGAGGTCATCGACGCCTTCGACAAAAACGCATCGGCCGAGGAGATCCTCGACCGCCGGCGCAGATCCCTGCTGGTGGACCTGTTTGTGACCGGATGCAACGCCGTAACCGAAACGGGTCTTTTGGTCAATCTGGACATGATCGGCAACCGGATTGGGGGGCTGACCTTCGGCCCGCGGCACGTAGTGCTGCTGGTGGGACGCAACAAGGTTGTGCCGGACGTGGAAGAGGCCATGGCGCGAATCAAAAACTTCGTTGCGCCGGCAAACGCCATGCGGCTGGATAAAAAGACGCCCTGTGTCAAAACCGGTTTCTGTGAAAACTGCAGCAGCCCGGATCGAATCTGCAACACATGGACGATCACGGAAAAATCGTTTCCGAAAGGAAGGATCAAGATCGTTCTGATCAACGAAAACCTGGGGCTTTAGCCTCCGCTTCGGGTTTTTCCACAACACCGGCGGTCGAAAACAAGCGGCCTTTTCCCCCACGGCCGCTTTTCACCTTGCTTTTTCTGCTCACAAAGGAGGTCCGCCATGGCATCCCCGGTTTATCCCCACCTGTTCAAACCACTGAAGGTCGACGGCGTCCGGTTGAAAAACCGCATTACCATGGCGCCCCTCTATCTCGGATACGCCGCCGAAGGAGGGAAGGTCTCCCGCCTGATGCTCGACCACTACCGGCGAATGGCCGGCAGCGGTGCGGCAATGGTCGTGGTGGAAAACGCATCGATCACACCGGGGGGCAGCGGGTCGGAACGGACGCTGCGCTGCGACCACAACCGCTACATTCCGGGACTTGCAGAACTGGCGCAGGCGATCCAGAAAAAAACCGCAAAGGCCGCCCTTCAGATCAATCATGCCGGGCGGTTCGCCCGGGTAGCGGATCCGGTGGCGCCCTCGGCGGTGGAGACTTTCGGAAGGACTCCGCGGGCATTGACCCGCAAGGAGATTCTCACCATCGAAAAGCAGTATGCCGCCGCTGCCCGGCGGGTCAAGGAGGCCGGTTTCGACCTGGTGGAGCTTCACGGCGGCACTGGCTACCTCCTGGCCCAGTTTGCCTCGCCCCACACCAACAAGCGCGAGGACCGCTACGGCGGCATTTTCGACAACCGGATTCGCTTTCCCCTCGAAGTGCTTCGGCGCGTCAAAGACACGGTGGGCGACTTTCCGGTCGGCTATCGTCTCCTGGCCGACGAGTGGCTCCCCGACGGCTTCAAGCCGGAGGAAGCCGCAGCGCTGGCCAAGGCCCTGGAAGAAGACGGCGCGGCGTATCTGTCGGTGATGGGGGGCACATACGAGTCTTTCTTTCTGCCCGATGTGGTGGAAATGTCCAAAAAGCCGGGGTACATGGTGACGCTGGCCAAGCGGATCAGCAAGGCCGTGAAGATCCCGGTCATCACCGCCGGGCGAATATCGACGCCGGCCCGGGCCGAATCGATCCTGAAGGCAAAGGATGCAGACCTCATCGGCTTGGCCCGGATGCTCTGGGTCGATCCCCGCTGGCCGAAACTGGCGCGGGAGGGGCAGGATGGTTCGATCCGCAAATGCAGCCCCCGCTGCAACGCCTGCATGGAGCAGGTGATGAAGGGCAAGCCGGCCATCTGCCCGCACTGGAGCAAGGAAACGCGCCGGTGGTACCGCGAGCGAATCTCCGCGTCTTTCGACGCGCAATGAGGCCTCGGCATGGCAGGCAAACAGCAAATCGTCGACACCGTCAAAACCCGAATCGAGAGACTGCCGCTCATCGATGCGGCCGTATTTCGGACCTTGTCCATGCTGGAAGACCCGAACATCGATTTCGAGCGATTTGCCGAGGCGCTGTCGCCGACCATTGCGCTGCGCCTGCTGGACATGGCCGCGGAACTCGGCACCGGACCGGGGATGCGGAGCATCCACAACGCCGTCAAGACACTCGGGTATGAAAAAATGAAGCAGGTTCTGATCTCCTCGATCCTGCTGGACCATTTCACCCGACAACCCGACTATGAGAACTTCGACTTCGACCGTTTTTCAAAACAGGCCCATCTGTGTGCCGCCATAGCCGGAGCCCTGGGAGAAATCGTCGACTTCCCCGAACGCGAAGACCTTTTCACCGCCAGCATGCTGCACAATATCGGCAAGATGGCCGTCGCCATCTACTTTCCCGCGCAGCTGGAGCAGATCGTCGCCCTGAAGAAAACCGAGGCGCTGCCGACCAAGGAGGCCGAAAGGCGCGTGCTGGGCGCCGATCACGCGACACTGGGCTCGATCATCCTCGAGCGCTTCCGGCTGCCTTCGGACATTTGCGAGGCGGTGCGGCTCCACGATGCCGACAAACTGCCGTCCGACAGCTCCGAACTGGCGGCCCTTCTGCATTCGGCCTGCCGGATTACCGGCAGGTTCAGTCTGCCCGGAAGCGAGGATGCCGTGGGTGCGGCCGGGCTGCTCGGCGAGGCGGTCGAAAACGGGCGGATGCTCTATCTGAAAAAATTCGGTCAGGGACGGTCGACGCCGAAATACACGACCCGGCTCGCCGATTTTCTGACGATCGCCGCCGATCTGGTCGAAATGGACCTGAAAAAGTTTCTCGACATTCGGGCCGCGGCGCCTTCGGGTTCGTAGAGCAGGCGGGAGCTTTCGCCCCCGCCTGCCTTTTGGAGGAGGGAGGGCAAGGGACTGATGCCCTCACGCGCAAAAGATGAGCTTGAAAGCCGGCCTTGTCAACCGAATGCGCCCCCGCGCCCCGACGCCCTTTGGCTGGAATTCACCCGAGCCCAAAAATTCCGGCTGAGCGCCTTTAGATCCGACAGGCTGCATTTTTGGGGTACGCCGAATCCAGGAGCGCCGTATTCCCAATCCGGAAAATCGTCTTATGATCATCCTAAGGGACCACTTCGGTGTTTCGGGGGCACTCTTTTTCTAGAGTGTTTTCTCTTCTTGCGTCATCGCTTCTTCTTTTTCATCCCCCGGGATCCTCAACCCCATCGAGGAAAAAGAAAATGGAAGCTTTAGAGAGCGGACATCGGCACCGAAACCTCGGGCGCAGAAAAGACGACTTTGCCGTGAGAAAGGCCCTTTCTCGCCTCAAGAAGCTGTATGCGGTCGGCCAGATCATCACCTCGGAAATGAGCATGGAGCGGCTTTTTGAGCTGATCATGTCCGAGACCAACAAAATCATCTCCTCGGAAAGAAGCTCCGTATTCCTGAAGGACGAGCAGCGGGAAGATCTGTTTACCCTCGTCGCCACCGGCATAGAGCAGAGCCAGATCCGTATCCCCGTCACGCGCGGCATCGCCGGCTATGTGTTCTCCCATCAGGTATCGCTCTGCATCGACGATGTGCGCGAAGATCCCCGTTTTTTTGCCGAGGTGGACCTGCAGTCCAGCTTTTGCACCCGGAGCATCCTCGCCGTGCCGCTGGTAAACCGCAAGGGCAAGTGCATCGGGGTTCTGGAGGCGCTCAACAAGATCGGAGCGGATTTCAACGAAGACGACGTGGAGATTCTCTCATCGGTGGGCAACTACGTGACGATCGCCCTGGAAAACGCGAAACTCTACCGGGATGTGACCGAGACATCGGAAAAGCTCAAATCGGCGCTCGAGAACATCGAGAACCTGGAGAAGGTCAAACAACAGCTCACCAAATTCGTGCCTTCGTCGGTAAGGTCGATGGTGGAGGTGGATCCGGGCAGCATCGACAAGAAAAAGAAACCCGCGGACGCCACCGTGCTGTTCATGGACATCGAAGGCTTTTCACGGATCACCGAAACCTTCGACCCGGGTCTGGTCAACAACATGGTGGAAATCTACTTCTCGGCCTACCTGAACTGCATCGGCCGATACAAAGGAGAGGTCAACGAAACCAGCGGTGACGGACTGATGGTCATCTTCAAGGAAGGCAGCGCCGCCGACCATCCGGCAGCGGCGATCAAAGCCGCCCTGGAGATTGTCGCCGCCACCGAGGTGCTCAACGGTCGAAAGCGGTTTCCGTGGGGGGACCTGCAGCTTCACCTCGGCATCAACACCGGCACGGCCTGGATCGGGTGCACCAAGATGCGGGGCATCGCCGGCGAACGCTACACCTACACGGCTTCGGGCCTGACCACCGTGGTCGCGGCCCGTATCGGGCAGCTGTCCACCGGCAGCCGCCTTCTCGTCGGCCCGGAAACCTATCGCCGGGTGGCCGACTGCTGCGACGCGGCGCCGTTGGGCGAAAAAATGCTGAAAAACGTCAAACAGCCGGTGACGGTCTACCGCGTCAAGGGTCTTTCCTGTTTCGTCCCGATCTGGAACGGCGACGGGGAGGCGGAGAACGCGGCCGCCGCTACCTAGAAGGCCCGCCCGGTGAAACCTCCGGCACAAGTTTGGCATCCGGCCGGCGAATCCGGCTATTCGCCGGGTCGAAGCGCCGCGCATCCCCCTCCCCCGCACCGGCCGCCTTTTTCCGGTTCACAGGTTCATCATGGCCGAGATGCGGCCCTCGATTTGGCACCGTCCGGTCACCGCCATCCTCATGGTCCCGGACCGTTGCTCTTGACAGGGATCCTCTCATTGATGTTTCCCGACAACCGTGACAAGAAAGTTTCGGGACCCGATTTTGTCGGCCTTGAGATTCACCTTTCTGCAAATTCCGGAAGCACCGAAAAGGAGTCCTCCTATGAAGAAATCGATCGGCGCAGACACCCTGGCGTATCCCACCCCCGTCTGGTGCGTCGGGAGCTACGACAACGAAGGCAGGCCCAACGTGATGACCATCGCCTGGGGGGGGATTTGCTGCTCCAAACCGCCTGCGGTGACCGTCTCCCTGCGCAAGGCGACCTACACATACGGCTGCATCATGGCCCGCAGGGCTTACACCATCAGTGTGCCCTCTGCAAAATACATCGCCGAGGCCGACTATTTCGGCATCGTCTCGGGCAAAGGCACCAACAAGTTCCACGACACGGGCCTGACCCCGGTTCGTTCGGACAAGGTGGATGCCCCCTATGTCGCTGAATTTCCGCTCGTCCTGGAGTGCAATGTCCTCCACACCTACGAAATCGGCCTGCACACCCAGTTCATCGGACAGATTGTCGACATCAAGGCGGATGAGGAAATACTGGACGACAAGGGCCTGCCGCTCATGGAAAGAGGCGCCCCTTTCGTATTCGCCCCCGGTATTCGCGAATACCGGGCCCTGGGTGAAGCCGTCGGCCGCGCGTTTGACATCGGGAAAGCCTTCGGCAGTCCAGGCTGACGACCTGTGCAGCGGCACGAAACGTTGCTTTTCCGTTTTTTTGACCCGGGAGGCTGTATCATGATCGCCCGGTGGCCATGGCGGACGGACAAGGCGCAACCTGCAATCCTGCGATTGGAATCGGGTTCGATGTTGTGGGAGCACTGACAAAGGCGTTTTTCAAACCATGCCGGTCCCTGACCCTCCGAAAAGGAAATTTTCCCGGGCCATCGTGCGAACGCCGTGCCGGCGCATTGCGAAAGGCCTGACTTCCGCGGACCTGGGGAGACCCGACTACGACAAGGCCCTGTGGCAGCACGGCGAATATGTCGAGGCACTGAAGACCTGCGGCCTCGACGTGACGGTCCTGCCGGCGGACGATCGGTATCCGGATTCGGTCTTTGTCGAGGACACCGCCGTTCTCACGGCCCGCTGTGCGGTGCTCACCCACCCCGGGGCGAAATCGCGGCGGGGGGAGGTCGACGCCGTCCGGGAGGCGATCGCCGGCTTTTACGAAACGGTGGAAGAGATCAAGCCTCCCGGCACCCTGGAAGGCGGCGACGTGATGGGGGTGGAAGAGGTTTACTACATCGGCCTGTCGAAGCGGACCAATGCGGCAGGCGCGCGTCAATTGGTCGACATCCTGCGACGCTACGGCATGGAGGGAGCCCCGATCGCCATCGATGACCTGCTTCACCTGAAGACCGGCGTGAACTACATCGACCGCAATTGCCTGCTGATCACCGGAGAATTCCTCCAAGAGGCCGCATTTCGGTCCTTCCGGCAAATCAGGGTGGACCCCAGGGAAGCCTACGCCGCCAATTGCCTGTGGCTCAACGGCACGGTGCTCGTGCCGCAGGGCTTTCCCGAGACAAGGACCCGGATCGAAGCGGCCGGATACGAGACGATCGCCGTCGACGTCTCCGAATTTCGCAAACTCGACGGCGGGCTCAGCTGCCTTTCGCTGAGATTTTAGCACACCCGAAAACCGAAGGGCGTGCATTTCACTTCCCAAATGGCGGGGCGTTCCGCCCTTCGGCAAATCCCCGGCCCATCGGCGTTGCGGCTTGCAGCGGTGCTGGCTCCTGCCAGGGGCTGTCAAAAAGACGTTCCGATTCCGGAGCGCTGTTTCGGCTGGCCCCCCATGCCGCGGGCCCGTCTCCGGAAACGCAGGGATGGCGACGGCATACATTTTTAATCAATCGATTGACTTAATCTGTTGATTGATTATATTGCCCGCATACCAGGAGGGGGACGGGCCTATGGCATCCAGTGCGAAAAGCGACGGCGGGGCTGCGGCGAGCGACCGCCTTATCGAAGCGGGCATCGAGGTGTTCGGCGAGCACAGCTACGAGGCGGCCACCACCCGGATGATCGCCCGAAAAGCCGGGGTCAACATCGCAGCGATTCCGTATTACTTCAACGGCAAACAAGGCCTCTACCACGCGGTAGTCGAACACATCGTCGAAAAGCTGCAACCCTTCGTGAGGCCGACCCTTGAAAAGATGGGGCAGCGGGACGACCGGGTGAATCTGACCCCGGAAGAGGCGATCTCGCTGGTGGAAGCCCTTCTCGGAAAAATGGTCGATTTCATGGTCGGCGCTCCGGAAGCCGCTCGGTTCGCGCAGATCGTTTTGCGGGAACACCTTCATCCCTCCTCGGCCTACGAGATCGTCTACAACCGGGTGATGTGCCCCGTGATCGAGGGGATCGCCGCCATGATCGCCGCAGCCACCGGCCGGCCGATCTCCGACGCCATCCAGATGAGGGCCCTGGCGCTCATGGGCCAGGTCATGGCCTTTCGGGTGGCCCGGGAAACCATGGTACGGGCCCTGGGCTTTGAGGGCTACAGCGCGGAGGAAACCCGCACGATCCGCCGCGTGATCCTGGAGCAGACGCGGGGGGCCATTGAAAGCATGATCCGCTCCTGAACGAAGGGGGCCGGCGCTGCCGGCTTTTTTGGGGGTGGATGGCAGGAAATGGAATCCGAAAAATGAGAAGTGGAGCAAACCGTCCAATGAAACGAATCGCAAAGGCCTTATTGATCGCGGTGATCGTCGCAGTCCTGGGGATATCGGGCGCCTGGTGGTTTCTGAAGGTCGAAGAAGACCGCTCCCAGGACACGCTCACCCTGTACGGCAACATCGACATCCGCAGTGCGCAGCTGGCCTTCAAAGAACCGGAGCGGATCCACCGGGTGACGGTCCAAGAAGGCGACCGGGTCAAGGCGGGAGAGGTCCTGGCAACCCTTGAATCCGATCGGCTCCAGGCCCAGATCCGGCAGGTCAACGCCGAGATCGCGGCCCAGCAACAGGTCGTGGACAAGCTCGCGTCCGGCACACGCCCCCAGGAAATCGCGCAGGCCCGGGCCGAGGTCGCCGCCGCGCGGGCCCGGGTGAAAAACGCAGCCCAGAACCTGGAGCGCATCCAAAAGACCACCGGCACCGGCGCCACCAGCCAGCAGTCCCTGGACGATGCCAGCGCCCGGTTCGAGGTGGAAAAGGCCGCCCTCCAGGTCAAGGAAAAGGCCTTGAACCTCGCCCTGGAAGGACCGCGCAAGGAAGACGTCGCCGCCGCCAGGGCTCGTCTGGAATCCCTGCAAGCGTCTCTGGCCCTGTTGGAAATCCGCCTTGGGGACCTGACCCTGAAGGCCCCCTCTGACGGGATCATCGAGAGCCGGCTGCTGGAGCCCGGGGAAATGGCGGGTCCCGCAAACCCGGTGTTCACCCTTGCCCTGACCGATCCCAAGTGGGTACGGGCCTATGTGCCGGAGCCGGATCTCGGCCACATTCAAAAGGGCATGAAGGCCGTGATCCAGAGCGACTCGTTCCCGGATCGCCGCTTTGACGGCTGGGTCGGCTTCATCTCCCCGGAGGCCGAGTTCACCCCCAAAAACGTCGAAACCACCGACCTTCGCACCAAGCTCGTCTACGAGGTCCGGATCTTCGTCCACGACCCCGCCGATCTGCTGCGCCTCGGCATGCCGGTCACGGTCTTGGTGGAGCGAAACCTCGGCGCCGCCGAACCTGCCGGCCGAGACGGCTCGAAAAATGGCGCATCCAAACCGGCGGGAGCCCGGGACGCGTCATGACGGAGCGGGCTCCCACATCGATCCCGGCGCCTTCCGACGTGGTGTTGGCCGTCCGGGACCTGGAAAAGGAATTTCCCGTCAAAAAGCGGGCGGCGGTCAAGGCCCTGCGCGGGGTCTCCTTTGACACCACGGCCGGTCAGGTCACGGGTCTCGTGGGCGCCGACGGCGCCGGAAAGACCACCCTGATCCGAATCGCCGCCGGCCTTCTGGTGCCCACGGCCGGCACCGTCACCGTGCTGGGGCTGGACAGCGCCGCCGACAGCATCCGGATCCAGAGCCGCGTCGGGTACATGCCCCAGAAGTTCGGTCTGTACCAGGATCTGACCGTGGAAGAAAACATGGCCCTGTATGCGGACCTGAAGGGGGTCCCCGCGGGCGAACGAAAATCGCGCTTCCGACGGCTGCTGCAGATGACCGACCTGAGCGCCTTTACCAGACGCCGGGCCGGGGCGCTTTCCGGCGGCATGAAACAAAAGCTTGGGCTTGCCTGTTCGCTGATCCAGTCCCCGAGAATGCTTCTGCTGGACGAGCCCACCGTGGGGGTGGACCCGGTTTCCCGCCGGGAGCTGTGGAAGATCGTCTACGAGATGGTGGAAAAAGAGGGCATCGGGGTGCTGCTCTCCACGGCCTACCTGGACGAGGCCGAGCGCTGCCACCACGTGGTCGTGCTCCACGAAGGCGCCATGCTGGCCGAAGGCCCCCCGGAAAAGTTCAGGCAGCAGGTCAAGGGCCGCACGTTTCTGGTGGCGCCGCCGGCCGGCGTCAGACCGCGGGAGATTCAGACGTGGCTCGCGGGAAGAGAAAAGATTCAGGACGCCACCATCCGCTCCGGCCGGGTGCGGGTGGTGGCCGCCGAAGCCGGCAAGGGCCCCCTCGCCGACGGGCTGGCAGGACCATGGCGGGCCGCGGTCGAAAGTGCGCCGCCGACCTTTGAAGACGCCTTCATGGCCATGATCCCCCGGACCCACCACCTCGACTTGTCGGGAAAGGACCATGCATCATCTTCCGGGGCAAATCACCGGACCGGTGAAGTGGTGGTCGAAACCAGCGGCCTGCGGAAACGCTTCGGGGATTTTGAAGCGGTCAAGGGGATCACCTTCGAGGTTCGCCGGGCGGAGATCTTCGGCCTTCTCGGACCCAACGGCGCGGGGAAAAGCACCACGTTCCGGATGCTCTGCGGGCTGCTGCCGATCACCGCCGGCGAGATCAGCGTGGCCGGAAACGACCTGCGGCGCTCCCGGTCCCGGGCCCGATCCCGGCTGGGCTACATGGCCCAGCAGTTTTCCATGTACGGACAAATCAGCGTGGAGGAAAACCTGCGCTTTTACGGACGGGCCTACGGCCTTTCCCGGAAACGGCTGCACGATCGGCTCCGATGGGCCTATGAAGAATTCGGGCTCGCGGCCTGGCGCGACAAGGCGGCCGGACAGCTGCCCGGCGGATACAAGCAGCGGCTGGCCATGGCCGCGGCCCTTCTGCACGAGCCGGAGATCCTCTTTCTGGACGAACCCACCTCCGGGGTCGACCCCCTGGCCCGGCGGGAGTTCTGGCTCCGAATCAACGGGTTCGCCCAGCAGGGGGTGACGGTGGTCGTCACCACCCATTTCATGGAGGAGTCCGAATACTGCGACCGGATGCTGATCATGTCCATGGGCGAAACCCTTGCCATGGGCACCCCGGCCGAGATCCGCGCCCTTGCACGCACGCAGCAAAACCCGGAGCCGACCATGGACGACGCATTCGTCGCGCTGGCCGAAGGCACCATCGGCGGCAGCGGCGTTTCTGCCGCCGCCGAATCGCAGGGAGGCGCCCCGTGAACGGCCGGGCCTATTTCCTCATGCGACTGAAAGGGATCCTCCGCAAGGAGATGCTCCAGATCCTCCGAGATCCGAGCAGCATCCTTCTTGCCATCGTCATGCCCATGGTGATGCTCTTTCTCTTCGGCTACGGGGTCTCCCTGGACGCCCGCAACGTCCCCATCGCCATCGTGATGGGTGACCAATCCCCGGCCGCCCGGGAACTGGCTGCACGGTTTTCCCTGTCGCGGTATTTCGAGTCTCAAACCGCCACCTCCATGGCCGCGGCCGAAAAAGCCATGACCCTCGGAACCATCGACGGGATCGTCCATCTTCAGGAGGGGTTTTCCTCCGACCTGGCCAACCGGCACCGGGCCAAGGTCCAGATGATCGTAAACGGCGTCGACGCGAACCGGGCCCGGCTCATTTTGGGCTATGCCCGCGGCGTTCTGGAAAAATGGGCGGCCGTCCGACGGGCCCGCGGCGAGCCGGCCCCGGTGCCGGCGGTGGTCGTCTCCCCGCGGATCTGGTTCAACGGGTCCGCCGAGAGCCGCAACTTTCTGGTGCCCGGGCTCATCACCCTCATCATGACGCTGACCGGTGTTCTTTTGACCGCCCTGGTGGTGGCCCGGGAATGGGAGCGCGGAACCATGGAGGCGATCCTGGTCACCCCCGTCCGCCGCTTCGATCTCCTTCTCGGCAAGGTGCTCCCCTATTACGTTCTGGGGATGATGGGCATGGTCCTGTCCGTGGTGGTCGGAAGGACGCTCTTCGGCGTACCGTTCCGGGGCTCGTTTGGCGCCCTTTTCTTTTTGAGCTCCCTTTTCATGCTGGCGTCCATGGGGTTCGGCCTGTTTGTCTCGGCGGCCATCCGGGCCCAGTTTCCGGCGGCACAGATCTCGATCCTCGCCGGCTTTCTGCCGGCCCTGTTCCTCTCGGGCCTGCTCTTTGACCTGCAGAGCACCCCCCGGTTCATCCAGATCATCAGCTACATCGTGCCGGCCCGGTACTTCGTCTCCATCAGCCACACCCTGTTCATGGCGGGGGACGTCTGGTCGGTGCTGCTTCCCGACGCCCTGGCCCTGGCCTTCATGGCGGTGTTTTTCCTCGCCCTGGCCTACCGAAAAATCACCAAACGTCTGGAGGGGTAATGCACGCCCTGCGCCGCATCGCCGCGTTGATGAAAAAGGAATTCCTCATGATCCTGAAGGATCCCCGGAGCCGGTTCGTCATCATCGGCCCGCCGCTGATCCAGTTTTTCGTCTTCGGGTATGCGGCGACCTACGACCTGAAAAACGTGAGCTACGCGGCCCTGGACGAATCGAAGACCCCGGAGTCGCGCCAGCTGCTTGCCCGCTTCGACGGTTCGGAAAATTTCAAGCGGGTCAGGACCCTCCTGTCCGACCGGGAGATCGGCACCGTGATCGACAGCGAAGATGCCCGGCTGGTCGTCCACGTCGGACCGGATTTTGCCGACAGGATTCAAACCGGCCGGCCAGCCGCCGTGCAGGTGATCGTGGACGGCCGGAACTCCAACGTGGCCCTGATCGCCCTGGGCTACATCAACACCATCGTCGCAACATACAACGAAGACCTTGCGGCCGGAGGCCGGCTTGCCGGGCGCTCCCCGGGCCTTGTCCTGGTGAACCGCTCCTGGTTCAACCGGAATCTTCAAAGCCGCTGGTTCATCGTCTCGGCCCTGGGCGGCATCATCAGCATGGTGGTGGTCATGATCCTGACGAGCCTCTCTGTGGCCCGGGAACGGGAGTTCGGCACCTTCGACCAGCTCCTGGTGGCCCCGTTTACACCCGGCGAGATCCTCCTGGGAAAATCCCTGCCCGGCATGCTCTTCGGATTGATGGACGCCTTGATCTTCTGCGCCGGCGCGGTCTACTGGTTCGGCGTCCCCTTCCGGGGCACCGTCCCGGCGCTGGTCACCGCCCTGGCCTGCTTCATCGTGGCGATCGTGGGCGTGGGCCTTCTGGTCTCCTCCCTTTCGGTTACCATGCAGCAGGCCCTTCTGGGCTCCTTTGTCTTCATGATGCCCTCGGTGGTGCTCTCCGGCTTTGCCACCCCCATCGAAAACATGCCCCGGTGGCTCCAGTTGGCCACTCATCTCAATCCCATCCGCTACATCATCAAGGCCCTCCGGCAGGTATTCCTGGAAGGGGCCGACGTCCACATGCTCTGGCCCCAGATCTGGCCTCTCATCGCCATGGCCGCCGTGGTGCTGCCCGTAGCCGGATGGTTTTTCCGGCACCGGACCCAGTAAGGGACGCGGGGGGAAAAGTTGGAAATTGCCCTGTTTTTTGAATCCTGGACGAATTTCTGGTATAGGTCCAAATTCAAATTGGAAAAGCGCCATTAGACGCAATCCAAATGATCCATTCATTCATCCATGGTGCTTCAAGCCGGAGGTCTGCATGCGCAAACTACTGATGCGAGGCGTGCTGCTCATGGCCGCACTGGCGGTTTTGTCTGGCTGCGGCTACAACGAGATGCAGCGGCTCGAGGAGAATGTCTTCCAATCCTGGGGGAACGTGGAGTCGAACCTGCAGCGCCGGGCGGATCTGGTCCCCAACCTGGTGGAGACGGTCAAAGGCTATGCCGCCCATGAAAGGGAAACGCTGGAAGCCGTCGTCAATGCCAGGGCCAAGGCCACATCCCTGAACATCACCGCCAAAGACCTGGGGGATGCAGCCGCCATGCAGCGCCTGCAGGCGGCCCAGGGGGAGCTCAGTTCGGCCCTTTCGCGGCTGATGGTGGTGGTGGAACGCTACCCGGACCTCAAGGCCAACCAGAATTTCCTCGATCTTCAAAACCAGCTCGAGGGCACGGAAAACCGGATCAATGTCGCCCGGCAGCGGTACAACGAGGCCGTGCAGGCGTTCAATTACGCGATCCGCAAGTTTCCCAACAGCCTCACCAACAGTCTCCTGCTTCACCTGGAGCGCAAAGAATACTTCAAGGCCGAGGAAGGGGCCAAGGAAGTACCCAAGGTGAAATTCTAGTGTTGCGGCCCGGAAGTAACTGACAGACGACCGTCACTTCCGCGGAGGCGCCGATGGCAGGAAACTGAATAGCGCGGGTTTTTCAACCGCATGCCCGGACAAATCCCATGCACAGACTGCGAATCACAGCGGCTGTTTTCCTGATCGCCTTGTTTCTGCTCCCGGCCGGCGCGGCGAATGCCCTCGATGTGCCGCAACTGAAGGGCCGGGTCAACGATTATGCCGGCATTTTGTCTGCATCCACGCAAAAGCAGCTGGACGCCGTCCTGGCGGACCTCGAACAGACCGACTCCACCCAGGTCGTGGTCCTGACCCTGCCGTCTCTGGAGGGCGATAACCTGGAGGCGTTTTCGATGCGGGTGGCAGAGACCTGGAAAATCGGACAGAAAGGGCTGGACAACGGCGCCATTTTGCTGGTGGCGCTCAAGGAGCGCAAGATCCGCATCGAAGTCGGCTACGGCCTGGAAGGGCGCCTGACGGACCTGGTGGCGGGCCGGATCATACGAAATGTCATCGTCCCCCGTTTCAAGACCGGCAACTTCGACCAGGGAATCACGGACGGCGTCGCCGCCATGGTCGGAGTGGTGCGCGGCGAATACGAACCGCCGCAAACTTCCCGGGGCGGGGATCGACCCGCCGGTGGAGGGCATTCGGCATTTATCCCGCTGCTCGCCTTTCTATTTTTCATCAATGTGCTCGGACGGGTGCGGCGGGGCGTCGGAGCAGCTGCAGGGGGTATCCTCGCACCGATCGTCGGCGGCCTGTTCTTCAACCTCGGGCTGCTGGGAACCGCACTTCTGATCCCCATCGGGATTCTGGGGGGGTTTGTCCTGGGAAGTCTCGGCGGCTCGCTGGCTTTCGGCTCTGCCGCAAGTCGGCGGGGCCGCGGCGGCAGCGGCATTTTCTGGGGCGGCGGGGGCGGTTTTTCATCGGGCGGTTTCGGCGGTTTTTCCGGCGGCGGCGGCGGATTCGGCGGCGGCGGAGCTTCCGGCGGATGGTAGAAGCGGCTCGGGAAATTTCAACCCAATGAAAACCGCCGGGCAAACGGACTGGGCGACACATGAAAAATCTGGCAAAGAATTTCTTATCGGAAAACGACCGTCAGAAAATCGACGCGGCGGTGAAAGCCGCCGAGGGCCGCACCTCGGGTGAAATCGTGCCGATGGTGATATCGGCCGCTTACCACTATCCGATGGCCGATGTCATCGGCGCGGCCACGTTCGCGATCCCCCTGGCGATCATCCTGACCCACGTCATCGGCCACTGGCTCTGGATCGGCGACCGGAATCTGTGGCTGTTTCTCGGGGTGGGCGCCGTGCTGTTCCTTCTCTTTCATACCCTGGTCGGACGCATACCGGCCCTGAAGCGCTGTTTTGTCTCCCAGCGGGAAATGGAAGAGGAGGTTCAAGAAGCGGCCGTCACCCGTTTTTTCGGGCAGGGACTCTACCGCACCCGGGACGAGACCGGGGTGCTGATACTGATTTCGGTTTTCGAGCGCAAGGTCTGGGTGCTGGCCGACCGGGGCATCAACGCAAAGGTCAAGGAAGGCCATTGGGAGGAGATCGTTGCGCTGATCACCGACGGCATCCGGCAGCATCGACCGGCGGAGGCGATTTGCCGGGCGGTGGAAAGCGTCGGCGAAATCCTGGCGGTGCATTTCCCGGTCAAAGCCGACGACACGAATGAACTGCGCAATATCATCGTGGAAGAATGAACCCCGCCGCCGGTGTGCGGCATTTTCAAATCGTCTGGGCTTCGACACATCCATCCGGCGGAATTTTTACAACTCCCGACGGGATTGCAATTCCGAAACAAAGAGGGCAGCCGCAACGGCTGCCCTCTTTGTTTATTAGGGAAAGTTGAACCGCAGCGTCAGATAGCCCGCAAGCAAAGAAGGCGTCCCCTTTTGGAGCATCCAGCCATGGGTGAACCCGATCCTGCTGTCTCTTGATGGAGTTGCTGCCGAAGAGGTGGATTGACTTGAGGATATTCTGGGTATATGCTCATTACAAATCCGAACCCGGTCGACAAGGAGGTGTGTCATGGCAGTGCTGACCGTTTCCCGGCAGTTTGGCGCCGGCGGAAAGACCCTGGCGGACCGGATCGCCCAGCGGCTCGGCTACACCGTCGCCACCGAGGCGATCATCGAGCAGCTGGCCGAATCGGCGCGCATATCCCCGAAAGGGATTTCCGACTTGGACACGGAACAGGGGTGGTCTTGCCCGCCGGCATCCGGAATCATGGCCGCCGGCCGGTTCATCGAGAGACTGCTCCACCCGCAACAAACGTTCATGGACGGGCAGGTCTACCTGCAGCTGCTCCGGGAGATCGTTCCAAAGATCGCCGAAAGGGGCAACACCGTCATCGTCGGCCGGGGTGCGCAGTTCATCCTGCGCGGCTTTTACGACACCTACCACGTTCTGCTCGTGGCAAAGGCGCCGGATCGCATCCGCTTCATGATCGACCACTACGATCTGCTCCTGCCGGAGGCCAAACGGATCGTCCGGCGCCAGGACAGGCGCCGCCAGCGCCTGATGCAGCTCCTTTACCAAGACGACTATGACCGGCCGTGGAACTACGATCTGGTGCTGAACATGTCCAAACTGACCATGCAATCTGCCGCGGCCATGGTCTGCAGAATGGTTGCGGAGCCGGCCGAAGCGATGGAACTCGGCATAGCGGATGCCGCCGCACAACCGGCATGATTGGCCGGTCGCTGTTCATTCCGCCGGGAAAGATCGAAGCGCGCAACATGATCCCCATCCCCGTGATCCCGGCGTCTTGAGATCAAACAGGTGCGCGGCCCGGGCGCTTGTCCTTCTTTCTCGGGAACGATTCGCCGGCCGCAAAAACCGGGTCCGGCGACCACCCTCAAAGTGGCTCCCCCTTGCAAGGCCGCAAAGCAGCGCTATTATCTAGGTGCTGCTCCATCTACCACATGTCCTCTTGAGCTCCCCCTCCTTTCACCGACGATGGAAAAGCACGGCAGCCGGAAGTCCGCCCTGATCGGTTCCCCCCTTACCATTACAAGAAAGAATGGGGGGTTGAAACCCGTTTGTCACCGATTTATGGCTCGGGCAGACGGGTCGCGATGGGCGATCCCATGTAAACGTGGACACAAAGAGAATCAGCCCCAGGGCTGAAGAAGGAGAGCTCCAATGAAATCCTATACGAACCCGATATCCAGTTTTCTTTTCCCCCTTGTCGCTGCAGCCTTCCTTGTCGCCGCTTCGGCACCGCCGGCAGTCTCGGGTGATTATGCCGCCCTGGACGGCGTAGATGGGGTCAAGGCGGTTTTCGATGTCAGCTCGGGATCTGCAGAAACGATCAACATTGTTTTCGGGGCGGTCAGAAACGTCTATGAGGATCCAAGTGTGAACGGGCTGGCCAAGCCGCCGAAAGCCGTCGTCGTGTTTCACGGTCCTGCCGTCAAATTGATCTCCACGGACACGACGGGTTTCAACGACAGTCAAAAGGAGGCGGTGGCCGAGTTTGCCGACACGATCCGCCAGATGAAAGAGGAGGGGGTGACGTTTGAAGTCTGCATGTATGCGGTAAAAGTGCTGGGTGTGGACCCGGCCACCATCCTCCCGGAGATCGACAAGGTCGGAAACGGGTTTATCTCGGTCGTGGGCTACCAGGCGAAGGGATATTCCGTGGTCACCATCAATTGAGGATGTAAACGGCAGCGTCCAACGAAGAAAGGGGCCGCCGGCTGCGGCGGCCCCTGTTCGGTACCGGCACCACAGGTGAAAATCGAATTCACAGGCTCCGGATTCTCTCGTGGTATTCCTGAAGGGGCCGGACCTTCGGGGCTCCCTCCCGGCGTGCGGCAATCCCTTTCGCTGCGGATACGGCTGCCGCCGTCGTCGTAATATAGGGTATCTTGTGTTTAATCGCAGCCTTTCGCACCTCGGAGCTGTCTCTGCTGCTCTGTTTGCCGCTTGGGGTGTTCACCAGCAGCTGGACCTCCCCGTTTTTGATGGCGTCCACCAGATCCGGCCGTCCAAAGCCCAGTTTTCCCACCGCCTCGGTTTCAATCCCGTTCTCCTTGAGAAATTTGTGGGTCCCCCGGGTGGTGAGGATCCGAAAGCCCAGATCCCGGAACAGCCGAACCGCTTCCAGGGCCGCCGGCTTGTCCCGATCGGCGATTGTAAACATCACGGCACCGGACATGGGCAGCGTCACCTGGGTCGCTTCCTGGGCCTTGAAAAATGCCCTTCCGTAGGAATGGGAGATACCGAGCACTTCGCCGGTGGAGCGCATTTCCGGTCCAAGCAATGGGTCGACCTCCGGGAACATGTTAAATGGAAACACCGATTCCTTGACCCCGAAATGGGGAATGATCTGATCCGACAGCCCCAGTTCGCCGATCTTTTTCCCCAGCATCACCTGAGTGGCCAGACGGGCCATGGCAATGCCGCAGACCTTCGAGACGATCGGCACGGTCCGGGATGCCCGGGGATTGGCCTCCAGCACATATACCGTATTTTCAAAAATAGCATACTGCACATTCAACAGGCCGACCACGTTGAAGGCAATCGCAATTTTCCGCGTGTATTCGCGGATCGTTTCGATGTGTTTGGGCGGGATGCTGATCGGCGGAATCACGCAGGCCGAATCTCCGGAATGAATCCCGGCCAGCTCGATGTGCTCCATGACGGCCGGAACGAAGGCATCTGTGCCGTCGGCGATGGCATCTGCCTCGGCCTCGATGGCGTTGTCCAGGAATCGGTCGATCAGGACAGGCCGTTCCGGCGTAATCTCCTCGACCGCGGCAGAAAGATATTGTTCGAGCATCCGGTCGTCCTGGACGACCTCCATGCCGCGTCCACCAAGGACGTAGGAGGGCCGCACCATCAGCGGGTAGCCGATGTCCCGGGCCACCGCGTAGGCTTCTTCCAGCGTGCGGGCCATGCCCGATTCGGGCTGGGGAATCCCCAGATTCCGCATGATCTTTCGGAAGCGATCCCGGTCCTCGGCCAGGTCGATGGCATCCGGTGAGGTGCCGAGAATCTTGGCGCCTGCGGCCGCCAGCTCACCTGCAATGTTCAGGGGGGTCTGGCCGCCGAATTGAACGATGACACCTTCCGGCCGCTCCTTTTCGTAGATGCTCAGGACATCCTCCACGGTCAGGGGCTCAAAGTAGAGCTTGTCGGACGTATCGTAATCGGTCGAAACCGTTTCCGGGTTGCAGTTGACCATGATCGATTCATAGCCGGCCTCCCGAATGGCAAAGGCCGCATGGACGCAACAGTAATCGAACTCGATCCCCTGCCCGATCCGGTTGGGTCCACCGCCGAGGACCATGATTTTCCGGTTCCGGCTCACACCCACCTGATCTTCGTCGTTGTAGGTCGAGTAGTAATAGGCGGCATCTTCAACCCCGCTGACGGGAACCGGAGCCCAGCGCTCCCCCAGCGAAAGGGCGATCCGCTGCCTGCGGATATCCTGCTCCGTGCACGCGAGAAGCCGCGCCAAGTATCGATCGGCAAATCCATCTTTCTTCGCCGTCAGCAGAAGATCGTCCGGCAGGGGGCCGCCCTTGTGCGCAAGAATACGCTCCTCCAGGTTCACCAGCTCTTTCATCTGCTCGATGAACCAGGGTTTGATGTGGGTAATTTCACTGAGCTTTTCGACTGCAGCCCCCTTCCGTAGCGCTTCGTACATCTGGAACTGACGCTCGCTGCTGGCTGTGCCCAGGGCATTGAGAAGCTCTCTCAAGGACATCTCGTGAAAATTTGAAGCGAACCCGAGTCCATACCGGTTGATTTCCAGGCTCCGGATCGCCTTTTGAAAGGCTTCCTTGAAATTTTTGCCGATGCTCATGACTTCGCCGACGGCACGCATCTGGGTCCCGAGTTCGTTTCTGACCCCTTCGAATTTCTCAAATGCCCAGCGGGCGAATTTCACCACGACGTAATCCCCCGAGGGGGTGTACTTTTCCAGGGTACCGTCCCGCCAATAGGGGATTTCGTCCAGGGTCAGGCCGCCGGCCAGAAGGGCCGAAACGCGGGCAATGGGAAACCCCGTGGCCTTCGAGGCCAGGGCCGAGGAACGGGACGTTCGCGGGTTGATCTCGATCACCACCACGCGTCCGGTCCTGGGATCATGGGCGAACTGGATGTTGGTTCCGCCGATGACCTCGATGGCTTCGACGATGGCGTAGGAGTAGTCCTGCAGCTTTTTCTGAAGCGCAGGGTCGATGGTGAGCATGGGTGCCGTGCAAAAGCTGTCACCGGTGTGGATACCCATGGCGTCGACGTTTTCGATGAAGCAGACGGTGATCATCTGGTTCTTGGCATCGCGCACCACCTCCAGTTCGAGTTCCTCCCAGCCGAGAACCGATTCCTCCACCAGCACCTGATTGACCATGCTGGCGGACAGGCCCCTGGCGGCGACAGCACGCAGCTCCTCGACATTGTAGACAAGCCCTCCGCCGGTGCCGCCCATGGTGTAGGCCGGTCGGATGACGACGGGATATCCCAGCTTCTCGGCCACCGCTTCGGCATCTTCGACCGTAAGGACCGTCTGGCTCTCGGGCATCTCGATACCCAGTCGATGCATGGTCTCTTTGAACGCCAGTCGATCTTCCCCGCGTTCAATCGCATCCACATTGACCCCAATGACCTGGACGCCGTATTTTCCCAGCACCCCGGATCGGTATAGCTCGGAGGAGAGATTCAGGCCGGATTGTCCGCCGAGATTCGGCAGCAACCCGTCTGGACGCTCCCGGGCGATGATCTCGGTCAACACCCGTGCATTGAGCGGCTCGATGTAGGTCACATCGGCCATGCCCGGATCCGTCATGATGGTTGCCGGGTTCGAGTTGACCAGGACGACCTCATAGCCCAGCGAACGAAGCGCCTTGCATGCCTGGGTTCCGGAATAATCGAATTCACAGGCCTGCCCGATGATAATCGGCCCGGAACTGATAATCAGAATCTTCTCAAGATCGTCTCGTCGTGGCATGGAACCTCCTTTACACTGGTTTGTATACTGGCATTGGGCAGGGATTCGATTTGACGATGATGGAAAGAAAGAGGTCGTCTTTCACGGATCGGAACAAGCTTCAGCGCCACGGGTCGGCTTAGAAATACTAATAAGTGGTTTTCTAAAATAAGCCTTGATGAAAATCAAGACACGGTTGGAAATTCCCATTTTCGGAGACTCGCGCCCCCCTGACATCGAAATTCAGATGGGAAGTCCCGCTTTCGGGGCAGCGGCTAAATTCGGCGGCGGAGAGGGGGTTTTGAAACCACTTCTACACAAAGTATTCCGGTTCGCGGCGCATGGCGGTATAGGCTTCCTCCAGTTCACGTTTGTGCCGCAAATAATTGTCATCATCGAAATATTTCGCCCCGACGGGACATTTTTTGATGCATGCGCAACACTTGATGCAGATCCCGGTTATGTTGGAGACATCGTCTGAATCGATCGATCCCATGGGACAAATCTCTGCGCAGAGACGGCAGTCGATGCAGTCGCTGTTTGTTTTTGGCGTTACCTTGAGGATATTTACGGGATTGCCGTTTGGGTCCTTTGGCCGGTAATATTCTCGATAAGGTGTATTTCCCTTTACGACAACGGGAGAAAGTTTTCCCGCCGTATTGACTTTATCATAGATCTTATCGGCAAACGCTGCTGCAACGTCCATATCCTGCCCGTCGGGCCGGTTGCCTGCAAGCGTGGTTGAAAATGAATGCTCGCCGATAAATGCGCCTCCTGCGACCACCGTAAAACCATCCGACTCCAGAATGTCTTTGAACTCGATGAGGGCATCGTCATAGTGCCGGTTTCCGTAAAGAACGACGGCCACGGCCGTTGCGCCGTTTCCGGTAATTGTATGAAGAAATTTCAGCAGTACATTTGGAACGCGACCGGCATAGACCGGAACGCCAGCGACAACCAGTTCGTCCTTGTCAAAAGAAACCGTTTTCTCCCGCGCATCCGGCAATGTGAAGTCAATTTTGTCGAGCGCGATTTGTCCGCCATAATTTTCCGCTATTTTCTTTGCAATCCCGGATACGATTTTCTCGGTTGTCCCTGTTGCGCTGAAATACAGCGTACTGATTTTCTGGATCATCCCGTGAGATCTCCTGTAGGAAAGATGGAAAATGGTTTTATGCGGTTCTAAGATTATAAAAATTCATAAAATAATTCGCACACTTCTTAAAGCGAAAAAGGGCGGCCAAAAAGATGGCCGCCCTTTTTGTTTTTCTGGTGCCGGAGGTGAGAATCGAACTCACACAGT